>CAIOYU010000085.1 GCA_903862565.1 uncultured Actinomycetes bacterium
CGTAACTTCGAGTCCGCAACGGCAACCGGCACGGTCGATTCCGAACTGAAAGGTCCTTCATGACACAGACATTCACCGTCGCGGGGCTCAACTGCCAAGGGTGCGTCAAGCACGTCACCGAAGCGCTCGGCGCCCTGCCCGGTGTCCAGTCGGTTCAGGTGGAACTCGGCACCAAGGCCGCTTCCACCGTGCACGTCGAGGCCGGGCGGTCGCTCAGCGACGTCGAGGTCACCGAGGCCCTGGCCGACGAAGGCGATTACACCCTGGTGCGCTGAGGAGTTCGGGTAGGGTCAGATCCGTTCAGTTCGGACGGTGCGGAAACCGGTGTGATTCCGGTGCGGTCGCGCCACTGTGTCCAACCGCGGGCCTCTCTCGGGGGTCCCGTGGTCGGTAGCCAGACCTCCCGCCCGAAGCGCTCATGACGGGGACGCGCAATCCCCAGGCGGAGGTATCCGGGCCGTGTCGCTGACCCGTCAACACCGGGTGCAGGTCGCTGCCGTGCTCGCAACGGTGGCGGTGCTGCACCTCGCGGGCTTCGGCGCCCTGCTCGTCGCCGTTGATCCCCAGCGTGATCTCCCCGGCGCACAGGTGCTGTCACTCGGCATCGGATTCAGCGCCTACATGTTCGGGCTGCGACATGCCTTCGACGCCGATCACATTGCCGCCATCGACAACGTCACCCGAAAGTTGACCGCGGACGGCGGCCGGCCCAAGTCGGTCGGATTCTGGTTCGCGCTGGGCCATTCGGCGATGGTGGTGGCACTGGCTCTCCTTGTCGTTGCCGCGGCCAAGACCGCAGGGGCGCTACTGGACGGGGATTCGCCCACCCGCCGCATCCTCGGGGTGGCGGGCACGCTCGCCTCCGGTGGCTTTCTGTACCTGATCGCCATCGTCAATGTGGTTGCTCTGGTGGGGATTTGGCGGGTTTTCACCGGATTGCGGCAGGGCCGGTTCGAGGAACGGGAGTTGCAGGACCGACTCGACAACCGCGGCTTACTGGCTCGCATTCTCAAGCCGGTGATGCGCCGCATCACCAGACCCGGCCAGATGTTCGTGGTCGGCGTGCTGTTCGGCCTCGGCTTTGACACCGCGACGGAGGTGGCACTGCTGTCGCTGGCGGGAACCGGTGCCGCCTCGGGCTTGCCGTGGTACGCGGTGTTGACCCTGCCCATCCTGTTCGCCGCGGGAATGAGCCTGATGGACACCCTCGACGGCGTGTTCATGACGGCAGCCTACGACTGGGCTTTCGCCCACCCGGTCCGCAAGATCTACTACAACCTGGTCATCACCGCCCTGTCGGTCGCGGTCGCCTGGCTGATCGGCAGCATCGAACTGGTCTCGGTCCTGCACGACGACCTGGGCTGGTCCAACCCGGTCATCGAGTGGGTGAGCTCGATCAGCCTCGACAACGTCGGCTTCGTCGTCGTCGCACTGTTCCTGTGCACCTGGGTGGTGGCGATTGCGCTGTGGCGCTTCGGTGAACGTCGGTGGCAGCCGAGTCCCTGACTTGCTCGCCAGCGTCAGCGCCGGTTGCGGGCCAACTCCTGCAACATCGCGTTGTAGGCGACCAGATCATCGTCCCCCCCGTACTGGGCGGAGGCGTGCCGGTCGCTCCGGGTCGCATCGCGCCGGTCCTGGCGCGCCCATTGGGTGATCAGGGCGATGACAACCATCAGGAGCGGCAATTCGCTTGCCCCCCAGGCGATCGCGCCACCGAGGTGCTGATCGTCGGTGAGGCTCGGTACCCAGGGCAGTGCGAGTCCGCGGTAGAAGTCACCCCCGACGGGGGAGGTGCCCGTCATCATCGCGATGCCGAAAAAGGCGTGGAACGGCATGACCGCGAACAACAGGCCCAGGCGACCGATGAAAGGCAGTCGTCGCGGACCGGGGTCGATCCCGATGATGCCCCAGTAGAACAGGTACCCCGTGATCAGGAAGTGCAGGCCCATGAACTCATGGCCCCAGTGGTAGCGCACCAGGGTGTCGAACAGTGGGGTGAAGTAGACCAAGTACAGCGAACCGACGAACAGCACGAACGCCGTCACCGGATTGGACAGGAACCGGGTGAACGGCGAATGGATGAAGCGCAGCAACCACTCCCGTGGTCCGGGGTGGGCTGACCCGGAGGTCGGCAGCGCCCGCAACGCCAGGGTGGCCGGCGCCCCGAGCACCAGCAGGACCGGGGCGAACATGTTCAGTGTCATGTGCTCCACCATGTGGATGCTGAACATCGCCGAACCGTAGGCCCGTACACCGGAGCAGGTCGCCGCCACCAGTGCCGCGCACCCGGCCAGCCATGACACCAGACGTCCGGTCGGCCATACGTCGCCGCGCCGGCGCAACCGGACCACACCGATCACGTACCCGGCTGCCAACACCAGCGCAAGAGCGCCCAGAAAGGTGTCGAAGCGCCAGAAGGTCAGCAGCCGTTGCACCGTCGGCGCCCCGGACAACTCGTACCCCAGCAGGACGTCCCACACCGTTGGCTGGGCGGCCGAGAGGCGCGGCGGGGTCATGACCGCCATGGCCGAGGTCGCCGCGACCGCGATGACCGCCGTCAGTGCGCTCGCCACCGCCAGCGCGCGGGCCGGGCGGCCGCGCAGGTCAAGGATCCACCCGCTCAGCAATGCCGCGGCGGCGAGAAGCCCGAGCCGGCCGTATCCGGAGCCGAACACCGCAGACCCGGCCTGCAGTGCCAGCAGCAAGCCGCCGTAGAGCAGGGCCACCGCCCCGGCGGCGACGGACACGATCCGGCAGCGGTAGCGCATGCCCTCGTCGACCGGCAGCGCTGCCGCAGTCACCTTCAGGCCCGTCAGCACCGCGACGGCAAGGGCGAAAACGATCACCGTGCTGGTGGTGTAGTCGTGGTCGGCGCCCTGGCCCGCGGTACCGGTGACCGGTACGGCCACCACACCCAGGATCGCCGGAATAAGCATCACCACATGCCATTCCCAGCGGACCGTGAGCCGCGACACCAGCGTCAGCACAGCGGCGAACACCGCAACGGCCACCCATCCGCGTGTGGTTTCCGAGGCGCCCACGGCTGACCCGAGCTGTCCGCTGCCCAGCACCCGGGTCGCCGGAACCCCGGCGTCGGTGGCGGCCTGGACCACCACCATGACGATCGCCACCGCCACCCACACCGGTGACACGCGTTCCACCAGAAGATGACCGCGGAAGGCTGCGGGGTCCAGTACCCCCCGGTCGTCGGGTCTGGCGACGATCAGGACGTAAACCAACCCGCCCAGGCACAGCGCACCAGCCATCGCTGCGAGGAAGTAGCCGATCGTCACGGGCCCCCTTCGTGGGTCTCGGGCAGTCCTGGGCAGGAGTCTGGTATCGAGTCTATGACTGTCGTCCTACGGGAACTTTGCCGCCGCAGTGTCCGACTAACGTCCCGTGAGCCATCAAAACACCGATGCCCTGGAAGCAGTGCGATGATCCACGACCTCGCTCTGCGCTGGGTGGTCACCCTGCTGTTCTCCCTTGTCGTGGCCGAATGCATCCATGCCATCGTCACCGGCCGCCGCTCGGTCGCCGGAGTGGTCGGACATTCGTTGCACGCGATCATGGCGATGGCGATGGCGGTGATGGCGTGGCCCTGGGGGGCCTCCCTACCCACGACCGCGCCGATGCTGTTCTTCCTGGCCGCGGCGGTCTGGTTCACCGCCGTCGCCTTCGCCACCGCCGGTCACCGCGGAGCCAACGCCTACCACGCGCTGATGATGCTGGCGATGGCCTGGATGTACGCCGTGATGGGGGGCCTGTCCCTGCGGCCCGCAGCCCCGGCGATGCCCGGAATGGACATGGCCGGGCACGGCGGTCACGCCGGCCATGCCGGGCACGGGGGCCATGGCGGGCACGACGCCGGCGGGCAGCAGTACGCCTGGGTCGGAATCGTGAACTGGATCTGCGCAGTCGGTTTCAGCGCCGCGACCCTCTACTGGGTCTACCGGTACGTCGCCGCGCGGCGCTCCGGTGAGTCGGGACAGCACGGGGGGAACCGGCATTGGGGCCTGCTGTGCCAGGCCGCGATGGCACTGGGCATGGCGATCATGTTCGGGGTCATGCTGTGACCGCCACCGACGCAACCGACGCCACCGCCACCGCTACCGCCAACAACGCGGTCGCGGTCGAACGTCGTCGCACCGACGCCCTGGTGCTGCGCAGAATCTGGCGACTGCACTTCTGGGTTGGCCTGTTCGCCGTCCCGGTGCTGCTCACCCTGGCCTGCACCGGGCTGATCATCCTCTACAGCCAGCCGCTGGACCTGTGGTTGGACCGCGACCTGAAGGTGGTGCAGCAGACCTCCGGGCAGGTTTCGCTCGACGACCAGATCGCCACCGCTCGAACGTCCCTCGGGTCCGGGATGGAACTGGATGCGGTCACACCCCCATCGGCACCGGGTCGCTCGACCCAGATCGACTTCACCGCCGCTGACGAGCCCGAGACGGGCGAACGCAATGTCACCCAGGCCTTCGTCGACCCTTACACCGGGCGCTATCTGGGGCAACGGCGCGAACTCGACGGTCTGGTGGGCTGGGCGAACCAGCTGCATCGATTGTTCGGCAACGACGGGCCGACGGTGTCGCTGCCGTCGCTGGGCCATCTGATCGCCCCGACGGCGCACCCCGATCCGTGGCTGAAGGTCGGTGTGGGCAACCTTCTGGTGGAGATGGCCGCGGTGTGGATTCTGGTGCTGGCATTCAGCGGGATCTACCTGTGGTGGCCGCGTGCCCTCGAGCGCGGCAAGCCGCGGCTGGCCATCCGGTGGCGCAAACGCGGCCGACTGCGCTGGCGGGACCTGCACGCCAGCGTCGGAATCCTGATCTCCGTCGTGGTGATCGGCTATGTGGTCTCCGGGCTCACCTGGTCGCGGTACTGGGGCGAGAACTGGCGCGCGGTGGCGTCCGTCGCCACGCCCGCCGCCGAGGTCGACGCCCCCTCAACCCCGGCGAAGGTGGGGGATTTCGACCGGCTGGGCCGGCGGATCGCCTGGGCTGACAAGGACGATCCGGTGTACGCCTCGCAGTCCGGTGCCGGGGTGCCGAAGCCGTTGGGATTCACCGAGATCGACCAGATCGCCAAGACCGAGGGAATGCTCCCGGGCTACTCGATCGTCCCGCCGTCGGACAGCACCGGGGACGGGCAGACCGTCTACGGCAGCTACACCGTGGTCAACCACTGGCCGCAGCGCCTCTCCGAACAGCGCACGCTGTATCTCGACCAGTTCAGCGGCCAGACGATCACCAATGCCACGGCCGCCCAGGACGGGGCCCTGTCTCGCATCACGTCCTGGGGCGTCGACATGCACATGGGCACCCAGTACGGGTTGCTCACGCGGATCATGGCCACGGTGGTCTGCCTCGGGCTGTTGACCAGCATCCTGAGCGCGACCGTGATGTGGTGGAAGCGCCGGCCCGCAGGCTCGGCCGGACTGCCCGAACGCTCTGGCGGGACGGTACGTTCCGATACTCCGCATGGCGTGGTCATCGGGATCGGAGTCGTGGCCGGGGTGCTGGCGGTGATCTACCCGTCGTTCGGGGCGACGCTGGTGGTGGTACTGATTGTCGAAGCCGCGCTCGGCCTTCTCCGGCGGGCCCGCAGCTAAGCGGCGGAGCCGTCGGTGGGGTAGAGGTGTCCGCGCCGACGGCCGCGGGTTGCGTTGTCCGGCAACACGATGTCCGCGGCGTCGTCACCGGAGGCCGTTGGAACGGGCTCCGGACCTGTGGGGCGGTCACCCCGCCACACCAACCACGCCAGGACGGCACCGGCCAACACCGGTAGGTGGCTGACGATGCGTTCGCCCGTCACTCCGTCCGCGACAGCGTCCGCGACTTCGTACATGCCCAGAATTCCGGCGAAGGCAGCCAGCACCCACGCCAGCCCGGCGGCTGCGACGGGGCGCGAGGCGACGGCGATCATCACCACGCCCAGGGAGGCCGACCACGCGGTGGATTCGTTGAGCAGGTGCCCGCCCACCTCCGAGGTCGGCATCCCGACGTGGGCCCCCAGGCCCTGGGCGAGCGCGACGCCGAGTTGGACCATCCCCACCGCGCCCAGCGCCCACCGCCGCCAGGGCACGGGTGTCCGCCGAGGGGCCGCCTGATTCTCGTCGCGTGGCGGTGGAACGGCGGCGACCTGCGAACGGCCGGCCAGTCGGCGCAATGACCGGGTCTGCTCCACGGCGGCCTCGTACCACGCGCGACACTCGCCGCAGGTGTCGAGGTGCTCGTCGACGCGCATGGCGGGGACGGGTTCGCGCTCCCCGTCCAACCGGGCCGACAGCGCCTCACGGGCGATGGTGCACTCCACGGATCAATAGTCGCGCATCGGAGACGGATCGTTCCAGCGCCAGCGTGATTCCCGTAAGTCGACCGCCTATGGGTCACCCGCTGATAGCGTCGGTAAGTGTGACGCGAGCGTGGACGCGGCTACGCGATCTGATGTCACCGCGCGAGTGGACGCGGTTGGGCGCGATGTTCGCCTTCGTCGCCGCCCTGCACGTCATCGGGTGGGGAACCCTGGTTTTTCTCGTGGTCCCACAGCACTTCGGGGTCGGCGACACGGTGCTGGGGATCGGGGTCGGATTGACGGCCTACGCGCTGGGACTGCGGCACGCATTCGATGCCGATCACATCGCCGCGATCGACAACACCACCCGCAAACTGATGTGCGAGGGCCAGCGGCCGCTGGGCGCCGGGTTCTTCTTCTCCTTGGGCCACTCGTCGGTGGTCTTCGCCCTGGCGATGTTCATCGCCCTCGGCGTACACACGGTCGTGGGTCCGCTACAGGACGGGTCCTCGGCGCTGCACCACTACGCCGGGGTGATCGGCACCACCGTCTCCGGTGTGTTCCTCTACGTGATCGCCGCTCTCAACATCGCCGTTCTGGCCGGCATCCTGAAAGTCTTTGCCGCCGTGCGCCGTGGACACTACGACGAAGCGGCCTTGGAGAACCACCTGAACAACCGGGGCCTGCTCAACCGGGTGCTGGGCCGGTTCACCCGGTCGATCGGCAAGACCTGGCAGATGTACCCGCTGGGCATGTTGTTCGGCCTGGGCTTCGATACAGCCACCGAGGTGGCACTGCTGGTACTGGCCGGCACCAGCGCCGCGGTCGGGCTGCCCTGGTACGCGATCCTGTGTCTGCCGGTGATCTTCGCCGCCGGAATGTGCCTGCTGGACACCATCGACGGGTCGTTCATGAGCGTCGCCTACGGATGGGCTTTCGCCAGGCCGGTGCGCAAGCTGTACTACAACATCACCGTGACGGGCCTGTCGATCGCCGTCGCACTGGTCGTCGGGACGGCCGAACTGCTGGGCCTGCTCGCCGAACAACTCGGCTGGCACGGCGGTGTCTGGGACTGGATCGGCGGGCTGGACCTCAACGCCGTCGGATTCGCCATCGTCGGCCTGTTCGTGTTCACCTGGCTAGCGGCTCTGCTGGTCTGGCGGTTCGGGCGTTTCGAGGAGAAGTGGGCGGACGCGGTTGAGGCGTGACACTGAGACCGTTGTCGACCTGACGGGCCTGCCCGCATTGCGCGGCTACCTGGATTCCCTGGATGACGGCGAACGCGGCCAGGCACTCGGTCGGCTGTCGACGATGGACGTCGCCAATCTGCGCAGCCTCGGGGTCAGTGAACCCCAGTACGACGAGTTCGACTACGCCGTCACTGAGGTGACGGGGCAGATGCCGGCCGGTCTGGCCGGAACCCTGTACCGCAACGGCCCCGGGCGCTGGGAGGACCACACCGGACGTCCTCTGCACCATCTCTTCGACGGCGACGGCATGATTTCGGCGTTCACCATCGCCGACGGCGCTGTCCGCTACCGCAACCGCTACGTGCGGACCCAGCATTACCGCGGTAAGAGCGGGACCCGGCATCTGGGCACCGAAGCGGGCGGCGGCTGGCTGGCCAACATCGGCCGGCTGCCCGCGAACCTGGCCAATACCAACGTCATCGAACATGCGGGCCGTCTCTACGCGCTGTGGGAGGGCGGTCCGCCGCACGAGATCGACCCCGACACGCTGGAAACGCGTGGAGTTCGCCGATTCGGTGGCGAATTGCGTTGGATCGGAACATATTCCGCTCATCCCTGCTTCTGTCCGAGCAGCGGCGACATGTTCAACTTCGGGGTCGAGTTCATCCCCACGCCGCATCTTCGGGTGTATCGCACCGACCGCGGCGGCCGCCTCAAGCACTACCGCTCGGTCTCGCTTCCGTACGTGGCGATGGTGCACGATTTCGCGATCACCGAGCGCTACCTGGTGTTCCTGATCTCACCGATCATCCCGGACGGCATTCCGATCGCGTTGGGGCTCAAGTCCTTCGGTGACGGCATGAAATACCACCCGGAGCGCGGCAGTTCGTTCCTCCTCATCCCGCGCGACGGCGGGGACATCCGGCGCATCGACTGCGATTCGGTGCTCCAGTTCCACCTGAGCAACGCATTCGACGATCGGGGCGACGTCGTCGTCGACGTCATCACCTACGGCAACGGCGACCTCCTCGAAGGGATCGCCCGTTTTCGCACCACGTCGCTGGAGACGGCCGCCTCGGAGTTCACCCGCTTCCGGGTGACCGCCTCCGGACGGGTGGTCCGGGAGCAGATCAGCGATCGCACCTGCGAATTCCCGCGTCACCACCCCGACCGTGAGGGTCGTCCGCACCGCTACTCCTACGTCAACAGCCGCCACCGCCTGGGCACCTTGTACGACGTGATCACGAAGATCGACCTTGCCGACAGCACCGAGACGACCTACGTCGCCGACGATCCAGGAAACAGCTTCTGCGAGCCGGTGTTCACGCCCCGCCCGGGAGCCCGGGACGAGGACGACGGTTGGCTGCTGTCGGTGGAGTACCAGGCCGACCGCCACTGGTCCCGGCTGGTGGTCTTCGACGCCACCGACATCACC
>CAIOYU010000086.1 GCA_903862565.1 uncultured Actinomycetes bacterium
CGCCCCTTGGCGTCCACCGGGGTGACCGGCACGATGCCGACGGTGTCGGTGGTGGCCTTGTCGTCCTCGCCGTAGGCCGGCGCCATGTGCACGATTCCGGTGCCGTCCTCGGTGGTGACGAAGTCACCGCGCAACACCTGGAATGCGTTCTCCGAGTCGGCGAAGTACGGGAACGGCGGCAGATACCCCAGGCCGAGCAGTTGCTCGGATTGCGGTACTCACCGCCGTTTGCGTATTTTGCCGACTCCGTGAATTCCTTTCAGGTGCTGCGCGGAGATTTTGTCACCACCGAGGACGGCACTGGGATCGTGCACATGGCGCCGGCCTACGGCGAGGACGACAAAGCCACCACCGACACCGTTGGCATCACCCCGGTCACTCCGGTCGACGCACGGGGCCGGTTCGATGCGACCGTGCCCGACTACCAGGGCACGCTGGTTTTCGACGCCAACCCCCTGATCATCAAGGACCTCAAGAACGGGACCGGACCGGCTGCAGTCAATGCTCCGATACTGATCCGGCATGAAACCTACGATCACCCCTACCCGCACTGCTGGCGGTGCCGCAACCCACTGATCTACCGCGCAGTGTCATCCTGGTTCGTGAAGGTGACGGATTTTCGGGACCGAATGGTTGAGCTCAACCAACGGATCACCTGGTACCCAGAGCATGTCAAAGACGGCCAGTTCGGCAAGTGGCTCTCCGGCGCGCGCGACTGGTCGATCTCACGAAACCGATACTGGGGCACACCGATTCCGGTGTGGACCTCCGATGACCCGGCCTACCCGCGTGTCGACGTCTACGGCAGCCTCGACGAACTTGAGTGTGACTTCGGGGTGCGGCCGGATAACCTGCACCGGCCCTACATCGACGAGTTGACCCGGCCGAATCCGGATGATCCGACCGGTACGGCGACGATGCGTCGGATTGAAGACGTCTTCGACGTGTGGTTCGACTCGGGGTCGATGCCGTACGCGCAGGTGCATTATCCGTTTGAGAATGAAGAGTGGTTCCACGGCGTCGATTCCGCCGACCCTGACAAGCAGGTCGACGGTCATAACCCCGGCGACTTCATCGTCGAGTACATCGGACAGACCAGTGGCTGGTTCTACACGCTGCATGTTCTCGCAACGGCGCTGTTTGACCGCCCGGCGTTCAAAACCTGCGTGGCACACGGGATCGTGCTCGGCAATGACGGGGCGAAGATGAGTAAGTCGCTGCGCAACTATCCCGATGTCAATGAGGTGTTCGACCGGGACGGGTCTGATGCCATGCGTTGGTTCCTGATGGCTTCGCCGATCCTCCGCGGTGGCAACCTGATCGTCACCGAGCACGGGATTCGCGAAGGAGTCCGCCAAGTCCAGCTCCCGCTGTGGAACGCCTATAGCTTCCTTACGTTGTACGCCCCGCAGGTCGGTCGGTGGCGCACCGATTCCACCCACGTGCTGGATCGTTACATCCTTGCCAAACTTGCTGCGCTGCGTGACGACCTCACCGGTGCCATGGATGTCTGCGACATCTCCGGGGCGTGTGAGCTGTTGCGGCAGTTCACCGAGGCGCTGACGAACTGGTACGTCCGGCGGTCGCGTTCTCGTTTCTGGAATGAGGATCGCGACGCGATCGACACCCTGCACACTGTCCTCGAGGTCACCGCCCGGCTGGCGGCGCCCCTGCTTCCGATGACCACAGAGCTGATCTGGCGGAGTGTCACCGGTGAACGTTCGGTGCACCTGACCGATTGGCCCCAAGCCTCAGACCTGCCCACGGATCCCGATCTGGTCGACGCCATGGATCAGGTGCGTGAGGTGTGCTCGGCGGCATCTTCGGTGCGCAAAGCCAAGAAGCTTCGGGTTAGGCTTCCGCTTTCCAAACTGACAGTGGCGGTCGCTGATTCAGAGAAGCTGCGACCGTTCGCCGATCTGATCGCCGATGAACTCAACGTCAGGGCCGTTGACTTGACCGACGACATCGACGCCTACGGCCGCTTCGAACTGGCGGTCAACGCCCGGGTCGCGGGTCCGCGGCTGGGAAAATCCGTGCAGGACGCCATCAAGGCGGTTAAGTCCGGTCGCGGAGTGCTCAACCCCGACGGCACACTCACCGCCGACGAGATCGTGCTGACCGCTGACGAGTACAACTCCAGACTGGTTGCCGCCGACGAGGAGTACACCGCCGCGTTGCCTGGCGGCGCGGGGCTGGTAGTCCTGGATGGAACCCTTACCGAGGAACTGGAGGCCGAGGGCTGGGCCAAAGACCGGATCCGCGAACTACAGGACCTGCGAAAGTCGACCGGCTTAGACGTTAGCGACAGGATCGCCGTGCAGATGGCGGTGCCGGCCGAACGCGCGCAGTGGGCCCGAACCCACCGCGACCTCATTGCCGGGGAGATCTTGGCGACGAGCTTCGATTTCGTTGATCCAGCCGAGGGTTTGGCGGTCGACATCGGCGACGGCGTTCGGGTGGCGATCGCAAAGGCATGAGCGGCTCGGTGCGCTGGGTGCTGCACTTCGATATGGACGCTTTCTTCGCGTCCGTTGAGCAGTTGACTCGGCCGACATTGCGGGGCCGACCGGTTCTGGTCGGTGGCCGGAGTGGCCGCGGTGTCGTCGCGGGGGCCAGTTACGAGGCGCGCGCTTTCGGCGCACGCTCGGCGATGCCCGTGCATCAAGCCCGCCGACTGATCGGGCTGGCGGCCGTGGTGCTACCGCCGCGCGGTGCGGTCTACCACGTCGCGAGCAGACGGGTGATGGACACTGTCCGGACATTGGTTCCGGTGCTTGAGCAACTCTCCTTCGACGAGGCCTTCGGCGAGCCGGCCGAGTTGATCGGCGCTGACGCCGAGACGGTTGAACGGTTTTGCATCCGATTGAGGGTGCGGGTCCGGGAGCAGACCGGCCTGGTCACCTCGGTCGGTGCCGGGTCGGGCAAGCAGATCGCGAAGATCGCCTCCGAACTGGCCAAACCCGACGGGGTGCGGGTGATCCGGCGCGACGAGGAGCATCGACTGCTTGCTGGCCTACCGGTGCGTCGGCTGTGGGGGATCGGGCCCGTGGCCGAGGAACGACTGCGCCGGTTGGGAGTTGAAACGGTGGGTGCACTCGCGGCGCTGTCCGACGCGGAGGCGGCCAGCATCCTCGGCGGGGCCGCCGGACCGGCGTTGCGGTCGCTGGCCAGGGGAATTGATGACCGACCGGTGGTTGAGCGGGCCGAGGCCAAACAGATCAGTGCCGAATCCACCTTCGACGCCGACCTGACCACTCTCGATCAACTTCTGCAGGCGTCGATGTCGATCGCCGAGCACGCCCATCGGCGCCTTGAACGCGATGGACGCGGCGCTCGCACGGTAACGGTCAAACTCAAGAAGTCGGACATGTCGACGCTGACGCGATCCACCACACTGCCGTACGCCACTGCGGACGCAGGCACGCTGACCGCGATGGCGCGGCGCCTGCTGCTCGACCCCAGCGATGTCGGCCCGATCCGGCTCGTGGGCGTCGGGTTCTCCGGCTTGAGTGACGTGCGCCAGGAATCGCTGTTTCCGGAGCTTGAACACCACGACGTCGAATCGACCGATACCGCGCTCCCCGAGCCGGCCGTCGAGATCTCCAGTTGGCGAGTCGGCGACGACCTCAAACACCCTGAGTTCGGTCACGGGTGGGTGCAGGGGGCCGGGCACGGTGTGGTTAGCGTCCGGTTTGAGACCCGCGCTAGCGGCCCCGGGGTAATGCGCACTTTCACCATCGACACAGCCGAACTCACCATCGCGAACCCGGTCGACAGTCTCGATTGGCCCGATGCGTCTGACGACTCCGACCAGTCAGCCCCAACGCGAGACGGTGGACTCCACGGGTAGTCCCGCCCCGAGTGCGGCTATCAGCAGGACCCTCGCCTGGCCGGCCCGCAAGCGCGGCGCCATCACCGCCCCCGCCGCCACCAGATCGGCGCCGGGTCCGTAGGTCGGGCGGGCGTGTCCGCCCGGCACCCGACTAGTGATCGCTACCGCGACCCCGCGCCGGCAAGCTCGGGCCACCGCGTCGATCAGGGATGCGCCGGCGTTACCCGA
>CAIOYU010000087.1 GCA_903862565.1 uncultured Actinomycetes bacterium
CGCGGAGGTGTTGGGCTGTTCGCGTAACACGGTTGCCTCGGTGTTCACCGCGGCCACCGCGGCTGGGGTGGGCCTGGGGGAGTTCGCCGACCTGACCGCTGAAGAAGTCCGTTGCCTGCTGCTCCCGGAGCCGGCACGCCCGGAGTCCGATCGGGTGCCGCCAGATTTCGAGTATGTGCATCGTGAATTGGGCCGCCCGTCGGTGACGTTGCTGCTGTTGTGGAATGAGTACGTCGCCGGGTGCCGGGAATCCGGGGGCGTGCCGTATCGGTACTCGTATTTCAACGAGCAGTACCGCCGGTGGATGTCTGCCACGGGCGCGACGATGCGCATCCCGCGCACTCCGGGGGAAGCGGTCGAGGTCGACTGGGCCGGGGACCCGATGAGCTACGCCGACCCGCTGACGGGCACCTCGGTCAGAGCGTGGCTGTTCGTCGCCGCGCTGCCGTACTCGGCTTATACCTTTGTCGAGGCATTCACGGATATGACGCTGGGCTCCTGGATCGAGGCCCATGTCCACGCCTTCGAATTCTTCGGCGGCGCAGCTCGGCTGCTCATCCCCGATAACCTGCGCGCCGGGGTCGCTAAAGCTGACCGGTACGAGCCGGTGCTGAATCCGGCCTATGCCGGTCTGGCCGAGCACTACGGCACGGCTATCGTGCCCGCCCGGATCGGCAAACCCCGCGACAAGGCGGTCGTGGAGGGCAGCGTGCGGTTCGTCGCCAATCAGGTAGCCGCGGTGCTGCGCGACCGGCGCTTCGTGGGCTTGGGTGAGCTCAACGACGCTATCGCCGATCAGGTCGAGCTGATCAACGCCCGCGGATTCCAGAAACGGGAGGACTCCCGGCGCATCGTGTTCGTCCGCGATGAGCAGCCGCTGCTGCGACCGTTGCCGGCGACCCGCTTCGAGTTGGCTGAACTACGAAAGGCCAAGCCAGGCCCGAATTATCACGTCCAGATCGACCGCAACTTCTACTCCGTGCCGCATACCCTGATCGGATCAAGCCTCGATGTTCGCATCACGACCACCGTCGTGGAGGTCTTCGCCGGCGCCGAGCGGGTGGCCAGCCACCGCCGCCTGCACGGCGTGCGCGGCCGGTACTCCACGGTCCCCGAGCACATGCCCGCCGGTCACCGCCACCGGCTGGCCGACTGGACTCCGGACCGCTTCACCGACTGGGCCGCTGAGATCGGGGACAACACCGCCGCGGTGATCGCGGCGATCCTGGCCTCCCGGCCGGTGGTCGAGCAGTCCTACCGGTCCTGCCTGGGGGTCATGACGTTGGCCAAACGCCCCGGCGGAACCGCCCGACTCGAAGAGGCCTGCACCCGCGCCCTGGCCGCCACCCCCGCGCCGTCTTACACGCTGATCAAGAAACTCTGGGCCAGTTGGGAACCCGCCGACCCGCCACCGGCGGGATCCCTCGGCGATGCCGGGTTCGTCCGCGGCGCGGACTACTACAACGCCACCGGCATGGCCCTCGATGTGGTGCGGCCATGATCGACGTGCAGACCCTTGACCGGCTCAAAGCGATGCGCCTCTCCGGGATGGCCGAATACTTCCAGAACCTCGCAGCCACACCGGGCGCAACCCAGCCCAATGGCCCCGACATGGTCAAGATGGCCGTGGACTGGGAATACGAACGCCGCCGCAACAGCAAACTGCACCGGCTGCGCAGCCGCGCCGGGCTCGCCCAACCCGGTGCTGACATTGCCGACATCAAAGCCATGTCGGGACGCAAGGTCGACACCGAGTTGATCGCCCGCCTCGCCGTCGGCAACTACCTGCAAAACCATCAGGACGTGATCCTGCAAGGCCCCACCGGGGCCGGGAAAACCTACGTCGCCTGCGCGTTGGGCAACAAAGCCTGCCAGCAGTACCGCAGCGTGCTCTACCTCCCAGCCGCTGAACTGTTCGACCGGCTCACCATCGCTGAACGCACCGGAGACCGCAAACGCTGCCTCGACAGCCTCGTCAAAGTGGAACTGCTGATCATCGACGACTGGTTCCTCACCACCCCGACCCGCCCGCAGATACAGCAACTGCACACCCTGATCGACCGGCGTCACAAAGCCGCCTCCACGATCTACTGCACCCAACTCCCGCCCGGGCAATGGCACGACCGAATGGAAGAGAAGATCCTCGCCGACGCGATCATCGACCGCATCACCACTAACGCCCACGCCACCGTGCTGACCTGCGACGAATCGCTACGTAAACACTTCAGCGGCCTCAGCTGAGGCGAACCGCTTGGCGGGACCGGGCGACCCCCGTCCCGCCAAGCGGACTCCACGGCCAATCCCACCCGGACGCGCGGCTCAATGAACGCCGGAACAATGGCTCACCCAACAACGGAACACCGGCTCAGACCGACCGCAATATCCAGGACGCAAGGCTGACGTCGAGTGGATCAACCGCCGCCGGCTGCTGCGTGGTGCCGAACGGCTCACCGACGACCAGCGCACCACGTTGTTCGCCAAGCTGCTCACCGCCGATCCGAACGAGGACATCGCCGCGGCCTGGATCGCCAAAGAATTACTGCGCGAACTACTCTCCTGCGCTGAGCGCGGTGGCTTGCGGTACGAGATCCGCGCCGCTCTGGACCGGTTCTACCGATTCTGCGCCGCCTGCACGGTACCTGAGGTGCTCACCTTGGCCCGCACCATCGAGACCTGGCAGGAACCCATCATCGCCGCCCTGCAGACCGGTCTGAC
>CAIOYU010000088.1 GCA_903862565.1 uncultured Actinomycetes bacterium
ACCATGCCCATGTCGTGGAAGCAGGGCAGCCAGCTGACCATCACGTCTTCGTCATCATCGACTCGCGCACCGACGAACATCGCCTCGGCGTTGGAGTAGATGTTGCGGTGGGTGATGATCACGGCCTTGGGCGAACCCGTCGAGCCCGACGTCAACTGCATCAGCGCGACGTCGTCCTCGCCGGTCTCGACCGGGTCGATCGGCTCGGACTTCAGCAGGTCCTCGACCGTCAGGACCTTGACGCCCCGCTCCTCGAGGATGGGTGCGGCAGGCATGAACGGGTCGGAGATGATGACGGCCTTGGCCTCGATCATGTCGATGACGTTCGTGGTGTCCTGCGCCCAGTGCACCAGGTCGGTGCGCGGAGTGGGCTGGTGCAGCATCGTCAGGCTCGCACCGAGAATCCACAGCGCCTGGGCGGAGGGGGCGATTTCGACCGGGGCACCGGCCAGCACGCCCACGGCGTCGCCGTGGCGCACGCCCGCGGCGGCCAGACCGCCTGCGATACGTCGTGCCCGTTCGTGGACCTCACCCCAGGTGTGCCGTACCGGCTCGTTCGGCTCGCCGGTGACCATGCCCTTGATGCTGGTCCTGGCGTTATGGAACATCTTGTCGGTAAAACGGCTCACGACGACCTCCTTGGCGTCCGGCGCAGCTCTTTCAATGCTCCATCCGTCCCCGCGCGTCGCAAAGCCGACGCGCCCGAACGCAGCGGGAGCGGTTCATTTCGAACCGGTGACGCACCGTCAGGATGTCGCCGGATCTGACGGCTGGGGTCACCGCTCACCATCTTAAACTTCCCTTAACTTTTCACCAAACGTTCACCGGTGTTACCCGTATGCGCCCACGGCGCAGGACCCACCCGGACGGACACACGGTCACACCACCCGGGCCCCGTGAACGGGACCGGAAGCCACCCGGACGGTCCGGCAGACGCCCGCCCCGGCGAGTTCGGCGCCCACCGCCACCGCGGCGTCCGCCGAGGCGCACAGGAACGCGCACGTCGGCCCCGACCCCGAGACGATCCCGGCCAGCGCCCCGGCCTCGACCCCGGCCCGCAGCGTGCGGCGCAGTTCGGGCTCCAGGCTCAACGCAGCCGGTTGCAGGTCATTGCCCAGCAGCGGGGCCAGTTGATGCGGATCTCCGGTGGACAGGGCGCTCAGCAGCGGTTCGGGGTCCTCCAGCCGCGCCGGGTTCTCCCGCCGGACGGACCGCAACCGGTCGATCTCGGCATAGACCTTCGCCGCCGAGAGCCCGCCGGCGCCGAACGCCAGCACCCAGTGGAAGACGCTGCGGGCCAACACGGTTGTCAGTTCCTCGCCGCGGCCGGTGCCCAGGGCAGTGCCGCCGTGCAATGCGAACGGGACGTCACTACCCAGTTCGGCCGCCATCGCGTGCAGGTCGCGGCGGGGCACGCCCAGCTCCCAGAGTTCGTTCATGCCGACCAGGACCGCGGCGGCGTCGGCGCTGCCGCCGGCCATTCCGCCGGCGACCGGGATCGACTTGTCCAGGATGATCTCCACGTCGGGCGCCCGGCCGACGTGTTCGGCCATCAGCTCGGCGGCCTGCCAGGCCAGGTTGCGCTTGTCGGTGGGAACCTCGCCGGCACCCTCGCCCAACACCCGCAGCGACAGCACGTCGGCGTCGCGCACGGTGACGTCATCGGACAGCGAGACGGCGTGGAAGACGGTGGCCAGTTCGTGGTAGCCGTCCTCGCGACGGTCACCGACACCGAGGTAGAGGTTGACCTTGCCCGGAACGCGGACGATCACCGAACCGGTGGGTTCCCAGTTGGCGGCGGCGCTGCCGTTGAAGGTTGGCACCGAACGAGGGTAACCGGGTCAGTGGACTTCGGCAGATTCCTCAGCGCCACTGCCGGCAGTGGTCTGGCTGGCCTCGATGGTCTCGACGGCACGGCCGGACCTCTGCAGCAGCCGGACGAAGTCGGCGACGGTCAGCGTTTCGCCACGGCGGGCCGGGTCGATACTGGCCGCGAGCAGCATCTCCGCCGACGCATTGCCCGAACCGGCCCATTCCGCGAAGACATTGCGCGAGGTCTTGCGCCGCTGCCCGAACCCGATGTCGATCAGGTCGAAGGTCTGCCGGCGGAAGGCGGGGTCGGTGGGCCACGGCGACGACGGGTAGCGGTCGATGCGCACCAGGCCGGAGAACACCCGCGGAATCGGCCAGAACACCGTGGGCGACACCGACCCGTACTTGCGTACGTTGCCGTAGAACCGGGCCTTCACGCTGGGCACGCCGTACTCCCTGGTCGAGGGCTCGGCGGCCAGCCGGTCGGCGACCTCGGCCTGGACCATGACCATCATGGTGCGGATCGACGGGAACTCGGCCAGCAGGTGCAGCAGGGCCGGGACGGCGATGTTGTAGGGCAGGTTGGCCACCACCGCCGTGGGAGGGGTGGCGAAATCATCGGGTCCGACGCCCAGGATGTCGCGGTTGAGAACCGTCAGGCGGTGGATCTCGCTGTGGCTGTGCTCGGCGATGGTCTTGGGAAGTCGGCCGGCCAGCAACGGATCGATCTCGACGGCGGTCACCGTCGCGCCGCGGTCGAGAATGGCCAGGGTCAGCGAGCCCATGCCGGGACCGACCTCGAGCACGTGGTCGGCTTTGTTGATTCCCGACGAGGTGACGATCCGCCGCAGGGTGTTTGCATCGTGAACGAAGTTCTGGCCCAGCGCTTTGCGCGGCCGGAAGTCGAGTTCCTTGGCGATGCTCCGAATCTCAGTGCGCGTGAGCAATCGGATGGTCATGTCGGGCCCCTACCTGCCGCAGACCGGCCAAGCTCCCCAGCCCTGACGGGCGCGGGTCACTTCGGCGATGGCGATCTGTTCTTCTCTGGTTGCTAGATCAGCGCGCTCAGCGTACCGCAGGCCGCCGTTGCGCTCCCAGGTGTTCTGATCGAACTGCACCCCCCCGAAATACCCGTTGCCTGTGTTAATAGACCAATTGCCGGTTGATTCGCACGCCGCGATGGCGTCCCACCTGTCGCCGTTGGTGACCGGCGGAACCTCGGTGCCCGGCTTTGCTCCCACACGCAGCACCGAATCACGGGCCGGGGTGATGACCGTGTTGGCGACCGGCAATCGGCCGGTTGCCTTGCCGTTGACCGTCGCGACCGCGAACGTCACCTCCTGAACACCGAGCGCGCCCGGATCCTCGATCACCTTCCGGCTCATGTTCATGGTCGGGTCCTCGATTCGACGTGCCTCCGGCTGCAGAGGTACCCGCTCGATCACTTTCTCAATCCGCATCCGGGTGACCGCGATCGTCATTCCGTCGACCACGGGCGCACCCGGGGGCGGCACGGCGATGTCGCGCTGCACCAGCGGCGCCCCGGCCGATGCCAGCAACGAACCCACATCCGGCGCGGCGAGTCGGACAGTGCTGACCGCCCCGCCGTCGTCGATCCGGACCGTCTTGGCGCTGACCACCGGCAGCACCATGCCGGCCAGCGGAACCCGGCTGCCGCGCACGGCCGCCACGGGCGCGGCATCCCCCATCTCACCGGCCATCTTCAGCTGGTCCAGGGCCTCGTCGACCGTGGCCGCCGTCGTCCAGACCTGCCGGGGCTTCTGGCCGTCGACCGCGATCTGCAACGGCCGGCTGCGGCGCAGCACGATGGTCTGCTCGTCGTCCACGCGCTGATCCACGGCCGGGGAGACCTCGTCCCGTTCACCGACGGTGAGGCCGTTCTCGGCGATGATCGCACCCACCCGTGAGCGCATCGTTGAGACGGTGGTCGACGCGCCGTCGACGCTGAGCGTGACGGTCTTGTGCGAGGCGATGGCCAGCGCACCACCGCCGCCGAGGGTGACCAGCGTGGCCGCCAGGATGATGCGCAGGGGCTGCGACTGGCCCAGTCGGGCGAGGGCTTCGGGGGTGCGATCCGGGACGTTCACGGTTATCCCGACGGTAACCCGTAGACACGACGGGCGGTGGCAGTCACCTCGGCGGCGAGTTGCCCGGCGGGACAATCCAGCAGGTCGGCAAGGGCCCGAACGGTATAGGGCAGGCAATACGGCTCATTGGGTGCACCCCGGAACGGGTGCGGCGTCAGAAATGGTGCGTCGGTCTCCACCAGCATCTGGCCGGGCGGGATCAGTCCGGCGGCCTCGCGCAGGTCGTGGGCGTTGCGGAAGCTGACGGTGCCGGACAGGCTGAGGATCCAGCCGGCGTCCAGGCAGGTGCGGGCCATCTGCGGACCCGACGAGAAGCAGTGAAAGATCACCGTCTCCGGGGCGCCCTCGGCGTGCAGGACCTCGAGAACCTCGGCGTCGGCGTCGCGGTTGTGGATCATCAGCGGCTTGCCGGTGCGCTTGGCCAGGTCGATGTGCCAGGCGAACGCCTCGCGCTGCTGTTCGGGTGTCGCGCAGCCGTCGAGCTTGCCGGGCCAGTAGAGGTCCATGCCGGTCTCGCCGATCGCGACCACGCGCGGGTCGGCGGCCAGGCCCTCGAGTGTGCGGCGCGCCTCGTCGGTGACGTGCTGCGCCCTGGTCGGGTGCAGCGCCACCGCTGCATAGACGCGCTCGTCCCAGCCGGCGGCCTGCGTGACCCAGCGCGCGGAGTCCAGATCGTCGGCGATCGTGACCGCGGCCTGAACACCCACGGCTTCGGCGCGGTCGAGGATGGCGCGCACGTCGTCGGGTGTCCGGGCGCCGCAGGCGTCCAGATGGGTGTGCGCGTCGATCAGCGGGGCCAGCGGCTGCGGGGGCGGCGGCGCTTGACGCTGCGACGGCTTGCTCACGCCAACACCATAAGGTTCTTCCCATGAGCACGCCGTTCTACGTGACCACCGCGATCGCCTACCCAAACGGCGCTCCGCACGTCGGGCACGCGTACGAGTACGTCGCCACCGACGCGATCGCGCGGTTCAAGCGGCTCGACGGGTTCGACGTGCGGTTCCTCACCGGAACCGACGAACACGGCCTGAAGATGGCGCAGACCGCCGCCGCGGAGGGGATCCCCACCGCCGAGTTGGCGCGGCGCAATTCCGATGCTTTCCAGCGCCTGCAGGAACTGCTCAACATCTCCTTCGACAGGTTCATCCGCACCACCGACCCCGACCACTACGCGGCGTCAACGGCGATCTGGCAGCGGATGGCCGACAACGGCGACATCTACCTGGACAGCTACTCGGGCTGGTACTCGGTGCGCGACGAGCGGTTCTTCACCGAAGCCGAGACCACCGTCGGCGCCGACGGGACCCGGACGGCCACCGAGACCGGAACCCCGGTCACCTGGACCGAGGAGCAGACCTACTTCTTCCGGCTGTCGGCGTACGCCCCGAAGTTGTTGGCGCACTACGAAGCCCACCCGGAGTTCATCGCCCCGGAGGTGCGCCGCAACGAGGTCGTCAGCTTCGTCTCCGGCGGACTGCGGGACCTGTCGATCTCGCGGACGTCGTTCGACTGGGGTGTGCCGGTTCCCGGCGACCCCGCTCACGTGATGTACGTCTGGGTGGACGCACTGACCAACTACCTCACGGGCGCGGGTTTTCCCGACACGTCTTCTGCTCTGTACCAACGGTATTGGCCGGCAGATCTGCACATGATCGGCAAGGACATCATCCGGTTCCACACCGTCTACTGGCCGGCGTTCCTGATGTCCGCCGGAATACCGCTGCCCCGCAGAGTTTTTGCGCACGGGTTCCTGTACAACCGGGGCGAGAAGATGAGCAAGTCGATCGGCAACGTCGTCGACCCGGTGGCCCTGGCGGAGACCTTCGGGGTGGACCAGGTGCGCTACTTCCTGCTGCGCGAGGTGCCCTTCGGGCAGGACGGCAGCTACAGCGAAGAGGGCATCGTCAGCCGGATCAACACCGACCTGGCCAACGAACTGGGCAACCTGGCGCAGCGCTCGCTGTCGATGGTCAACAAGAACCTCGACGCCCAGGTGCCCGAACCGGGCGAGTTCAGCGCCGAGGACACCGAACTGCTGGAACTGGCCCACGGCCTGGTGGCGCGGGTCCGGGCCGCCTTCGACGAACAGGCCATGCACCTGGGCCTGGAAGCGATCTGGCTGATGCTGGGCGCGGCCAACCGGTACTTCTCCGCCCAGGAGCCATGGGTGCTGCGCAAGTCCGACAGCGAGGCCGACCAGGTGCGGTTCCGCACGGTGCTCTACACCACGCTGGAGGCGGTGCGGGTGGCCGCGCTGCTGGTCCAGCCGGTGATGCCGACGTCAGCGGCCCGGTTGCTCGACCTGCTCGGCCAGCCGGAGGATCGGCGTGATTTCGCCACCCTGGCCACCCGGCTGGAACCGGGAACCGCGCTGCCCGCGCCCAGCGGGGTGTTCCCCCGCTACGAGTCCCCGGCTCAGTAGCCCCGATCCGATGCGCATCGAGCGGCTGGGCGGGCTGGGCTCTCCGGCAGACGTCCTGCGGCGCGTCGGTGCGGGGACACGCCGCGAGGGCCTGCCGCCGCCGGCGGCTCTGGTCGGCGAGTGGTTCGGCTCTCGCGCGGTGATCGCCCCGAGTGTCGCGGTGCGGGCGGTCGATCCGGCTGCGGTGTTCGACGTCGCACCGGGGGCCGGCAGCGGCGCGGTGGGCGGTGGCTGGTTCGGCTACCTGTCCTATCCCGACCCCGGCGCCGACGGCACGGCGCCCCGGATCCCGGAGGCGGCCGGCGGCTGGACCGACAGCGTGTTGCGACTCGACGCCGACGGCTGCTGGTGGCATGAGAGCCTCACCGGCGACCCGTCGCCGAACTGGCTGACCACCGCCCTGGCCACCGAAGCCGCCGTCGAGCACTGCGACATCGCTTGGCAGCAGCCCGATTCCGCGCAGCACCGCGCCGGGGTGCTGGCCTGCCTGGAGGCGATCGCCGCCGGCGAGGTGTATCAGGCCTGCGTCTGCACCCAGTACCTTGGCGTCGCCACCGGTTCGCCGCTGGACTTCTTCGCCGATGCGGTGGCCCGCACCGTCCCGGCCCGGGCGGCGTTCCTCGCCGGAGACTGGGGTGCGGTGGCATCGCTGTCGCCGGAATTGTTTCTGCGCCGCAATGGAACCCACGTGAGTTCCAGCCCGATAAAGGGCACCCTTCCCCGGGATGCCGACCCCGAGGAACTGCGCGCATCGGTCAAGGACGTCGCGGAGAACATCATGATCGTCGACCTGGTGCGCAACGACCTGAGCCGGGTGGCGACGACCGGTTCGGTCACCGTGCCGGAACTACTGGCCGTGCAACCGGCGCCCGGGGTGTGGCATCTGGTGTCGACGGTGGCCGCCCGGGTGCCCGCCGACGTTACCGCCGCCACGCTTATGGACGCCGCGTTCCCGCCGGCCTCGGTCACCGGAACGCCGAAAAGCCGTGCGCGGCAACTTCTCTCGCAGTGGGAGCCGCGGCGGCGTGGGGTCTACTGCGGAACCGTCGGACTGGCCTCACCGGTGGCCGGCTGCGAACTCAACGTCGCGATCCGCACCGTGGAGTTCGACGCCGCCGGCACCGCGGTGCTGGGCGTCGGCGGCGGCATCACCGCCGACTCCGATCCCGACGCCGAATGGCAGGAGTGCCTCCACAAGGCCGCCGCCATCGTCTACCCGCCGGGGCGCGACCGCAGCACCGCGTCGTAGAGCTCGCGACGCGACGGCGCCCCCTGCCGAAGATAGGGGGGAAGCGCGGCGATCACCGTCGCGCAGGCATCCTTGACCCGCTCTCCCCCGGCCGCCAGCTCCTCGACCTCGGCCACCAGCTGCGCCAGATCCGCCTGCGGCGTCGCACCGTCCAACACCACGGTGATCTCGCCGAGCACGCCGTCGGCAGCCCACTCGGCGAGCTCGGCCAGCGTGCCGCGCCGGATCTCCTCGTGCACCTTCGTCAGCTCCCGGCACACCACGACACGACGCTGCGGCCCGAGCACGTCGGCAGCGTCGGCCAGACAGTCGCCCAGCCTCCGCGGGGACTCGAAGAACACCACGGTGCGCGGTTCTGCGGCCAGCCCCCCGAACCACCCCCGCCGTGCCGACTGCTTGCGGGGGGCGAAACCCTCGAAGCAGAACCGGTCGGACGGCAGGCCGGACACGGCCAGCGCGGTCGTCACCGCCGACGGGCCGGGCAGACACGCCACCGGCAGTCCCGCCGACACGCAGGCCGTCACCATCCGGTAGCCGGGATCGTTGATCAGCGGCATCCCGGCGTCGCTGACCAGCAGCACCGTCGCACCGGAGGCGATCTGCTCCACCAGGGCCGGCACTCGGCCGGCCTCGTTGGCGTCGAACAGGCTGATCACCCGTCCGGTGATCGTCACGCCCAGCGCCTGCGCCAGGGTGCGGATGCGGCGGGTGTCCTCGGCGGCGACGACGTCGGCCGAGGACAGCGCGTCGATCAGCCGGTGCGAGGCGTCGCCGGGTTGCCCGAGCGGCGTTGCCCCCAGGAGCAGACGACCGGTGCCTTCCCCCCCGTCGCTTCGCTCCTGCCCGCCGGTGCCTTCCCCCCAGTCGCCTCGCTCCTGCCCGCCGGTGCACTCCCCCCAGTCGCCTCGCTCCTGCCCGCCGGTGCCTTCCCCCCAGTCGCCTCGCTCCTGCCCGCCGGTGCCTTCCCCCCAGTCGCCTCGCTCCT
>CAIOYU010000089.1 GCA_903862565.1 uncultured Actinomycetes bacterium
CTCGCCGAAACCCTCCAGGGCGGTGTCGATCACCTTCGGGTCTCCCGCATCGACCCCGCCGAGGCCAGCCACGCCTACCGCGAACGCGTCATGGCCACCAAGGGAGCCGACCTCGACGAGGCCGGCCGGGCCACCCTCGCCGAAGACCTGCGCTCACCCTGCACCGAGGAAGTGGCGGTCTTTCAGGCCTTCTCCAAAGTCATCCACGAATCACGAAGCACGTTCGTCGTTCTGGACACAGCCCCCACCGGGCACACCCTGCTCCTGCTCGACGCCACCGGTTCCTATCACCGCGAAATCGCCCGCCAGATGGGCGACAGCGGCCGGTACACCACCCCGCTCATGCGCCTGCAAGACCCCGAAATGACCAAAGTCCTGCTCATCACCCTTGCCGAAACCACCCCCGTCCTCGAAGCCGCGGAACTTCAGAGCGACCTCGAACGCGCCGGGATCCAGCCATGGGCGTGGGTCATCAACAACTCGGTCGCCGCCGCCAACCCCACCAACCCTCTGTTGCGCCGGCGCGCCATCGCCGAAGTCGACCAAATCGACGGGGTTCGAACCAGATACGCCGACCGTTACGCCGTCATCCCACTGCTGGCCGATGAACCGGTCGGTATCCCGGCTCTGAAGAGCCTGACCGCGCCGACCGCCTGATCGTCAGTCCGCGGGGCATTCCGAACGCCGCGGCGGTGCAGTGCCGTCGAGCAGATACGCGTCGACGATCCGCACCACACACGCGTTGTACGTCGGGTAGACGGAATGCACGTCGGTGTCGGCGATCACCAGCCGCGCGGAGACCAGTTGATCGGCCAGGGCCTCGGACCAATGAACCGGGGTGGCGCCGTCCTCAAGCGCGCCGACAACCACAACGGGGGCCGCGCCCTCGCCCCGAACGCGTTGCGGGCCGACCGGGTCGTGGGCGGGGAAGTTGCTGCACCGCAACCCGCCCCAGGCGTTCGCTGCACCGTAGATCGGGGTGTCGGCGTTCCACTGCGCCGCCAGTTGCGCGCTGCCCGCCACGTCGGGGGTAGGAGTGGAGTCATAACAGTTGATGGCATAGAGCGCGTTGAATCGGTTCGACGGCGGCGAATCCGGGTTGACGCGCAGTCCTCCGAGGTCGACGAATCCGGCGCCGTCACCGGCCAGTCCCCGCCGCAGTGCGTCGAGCAGATCGGGGAACGAGTTAGGAGGGACGTACATCGCTGAACTCAGCGCCGCCATTACGTCGGCCCGGGTCGCAGTCGCGGGATCGGGGCTCGTGGCCGGCAGTCCCTCCAGGTAATCCCGAAGGACTGCCGTCGCGGCACCGTGGTCGGCGGGCAGCGGACAATCCCCGGAAGCGTTGCAGTAGTCCACGAATCGCATCAGCTGGGCTTCCAAGGCCCGTGACTGCGCTCGGTTGTAGTCCGTGATCGACAGCGACGGATCGATTGCGCTGTCGAGCACCATCCTCCCGACCCGTTGCGGGTACATGTCGGTGTAGAACGCGGCCAATTTGGTGCCGTGCGACCAGCCGACGTAGTTCATCAGCGGTTCGCCGAGTGCGACCCGGATCGACTCCATATCGCGAGCGGAGTCACGGGTTCCGATGTGGGAGAACATGTCCCCCGCGGCGCAACCGTCGGCGAACGCCTGGGCCTGCTCGGCCCAGGCCGCAACCCCGGGCCCGTCGGGAGACGTCGACCACTGCGCCGTCGCCAGGGCGCGGGCGTAGTCGCCCATCTGGTCACGGTTCAGGCACCAGATCGGACTGCTGCGAGCCACCCCGCGCCGGTCCCAGCCGACGACGTCGTAGCGCGCTTCCACCTCGGGGCTCAATTGATAGGGCAGAGTCAGTATTTCATCGACCCCGGAGATCCCGGGTCCGCCGGGGTCGACCAGGATGGTGCCAAGACTCGGCCCCGGGCCGCGGGCAGGGATCCGCGCCAGCGCCAGTGTGATCGTCGGCCCCGCTGGGTCGGAGTAGTCCAATGGGACTTGGAGACTTGAACATTCGCGGGCCTGATCCGGCAGGTCTCCGCACGGCTCCCAGGCAAGCGTGGATCTCGCCGCGGCCGTGGGAAGGGGTGTCAGGCAGGTCGCCGCGAGCAGCAGTGTTGTCAGCGTATTTCTCATTTTGCGCCCCGGACCGCGTCGAGGATCGTCTGCTCAACGAGGTCGCGGTCGTCGACCATGGCGGCGTGCCCCACTCCCGGCATGACGACGAAGGCGGCGCCGGGCAGGCGATGGCGGACGGTGTCGGCGTAGGTCTCGAGGGGTAGGACCTCGTCGTGCTCCGCCCAAGCCACGGTGATCGGGCAGGGCAGGGATTCCATCGGGGCCAGGTGCTGATCGTCGGGGATGTAGAGCCATTCGGCCAGGGTGCAGCGAACCTGGTCGTCGATGACCGCGCGAGCCTGTGCCGGGGTCATCTCGTCGGGGCGTCGCAGTGCCCCGCCCATCCACGCCCGTCGGCCGCGGGTCGTGCTCACCGCCACCTTGACCAAAGGGCGGGTCCGGCGGGCGATCCTCGTGCTGCGGCGCAACCCCTGCATGACCCGCGATGCCGTGCCGTCGCCGGGTGTCCAGAAGCCGGCCGGGGACAACGCGACCACCGTCGCGGCGCGGCCGCGCCGAGCCAGTTCTATTGCCACGTAGCCGCCCAGCGAGTGACCGACCAGGTGCGGCCGATCCAGGCCGGTGTCATCCAGGTGACGTTCGGCGGCGTCGACGACGTCGGTCAGGGTGGCGCGACCCGCCACGGGCACTCCGCCGCGGTGTCCCAGTGCCGTTGGTGTGTAGACCTGATGGTGCTGCGACAACCCCGGAAGCAGGTCGTCCCAGGCCCGGCCCGACGACGTCATGCCGTGGAGGAGCACCAGTGCGGGCTTCTGCGGCGACGCCATGGGGTCTAGTTCTGACCGGACCGGATCAGCCGACCGGCTCCCAGTTGGACCACTCCGGGCCGAAATCCAAGGCGAAACGCGGGATTGGTGTGCTGTTCAGGATGTCACGGAAGTGGTCCTGCCACCCCCACCAGCCGCAGATGTGGAAGACATGCTGTTGCCAGCCCAATTGGTAGGAACCCGGGATCTGCTCCCCGCGGTTCTCGGGGGCGAACACCGCGATCCCCAGCAGGCCGAGGACCGCCGAGGCACGAAGCTGCAGATGTCCGTTGGAGATGTGGAACGCCGGAACCCCGTCCGCGTGCGGGGTCACTTGAGCGCCGGCCGGCAGCTCGCTCTCGTGGCCGTGCAGATAGCGGTGCATCCCGAAGAGCAGATCGGCGATGTCGGGACGACCGTCGGCGGTGTCGGTCTGGACGGGGACCGGAAATCGGGAGTTGTAGAAGTCGATATCCGGAGCCGTCAATGCCGTGAAGATGTCCAGGTCGTCGCGCACGGTCCGCTTGAAGCGTGCGGCCACCCCGAGCGTGGGGTAGCGCTTGCGGGCGGTCTCGTCGAGCGCTTCGCAGGCGTGCCACATGGCCGGTTGCCACTCCTGGCTGCTCCAGTGATTGAGCGAGCCCTGGACTTCCTCTCCAACTGTCATCAGCGCAGGGTATCGGCCCGGTCTGTTCGGCCCGCACTCGACTGCTCCGTTTTGTCGGCATCGGATGGCAGTATCGAACACATGTTCGATAAACGGGTTCATGATTATTGGGAGCCTCCCGTGACCGCGGAGTCCCGGTCCCTGCTGGAGGAGATGGTCACCGGCGCCCGGGCTGAGAATCAGGCCGCGGCACGGCGGCTGACCGCAGTCGGTGAGCTGTTCGAGACCCGCCGCGGGCAGCGCGGGGAGGCCGAGGACTGGGCGGTGGACACCTGGGCCGCGGTCGGGGCCGAAATCGCCGCTGCCCTGCGGATCAGCCCGGGCAAAGCCGGATCGTTGATGCACGACGGACTGGCCATGCGCCGCCTGCCCGCCGTGGCCGCGGCGTTTCGGGCCGGGGACATCGATTTCGATCTCTATCGCACCATCGTCTACCGCACCGACTTGATCACCAGCGCCACCGCGATGGCCACCGTCGACCAGCTTCTGGCAGCCCGCGCTACCCGCTGGCCCTCGATGACGCGCGGGAAGTTGATCGCCGAGATCGACCGTGTTGTGCACGCCCATGATCGCGACGCGGTCCGCCGCACCCGCAGCCATGCCCGCGACCGCGACCTCACCATCTGGCACCGCGGCGACGGCACCAGCGACTTGTCCGGCCGGCTGCTGGCTACCGACGCCACCCTGCTCGACAAAACCCTGGACTCCCTGGCGGCCACCGTGTGCCCTGCCGATCCCCGCACCGCCGCCCAGCGGCGCGCCGACGCCCTCGGCGCACTGGCCGCCGGCGCCGACCGCCTGCGATGCCAGTGTGAAAGCCCGAACTGCTCAGCCACCGTCGCAACCGCATCGCCAGTGGTCATCCATGTCGTGGCCAACCAGTCCACCCTCGACGGCCGGGACGACACCCCCGGCTACCTGTTTGGCGCCGATGCCCTGATCGGCGCAGAGTTGCTGCGCGAATTGGCTACCACCGCCAAGACCCGCCCCCTGCTGCCCGCCGGCGCGCCCGCTGAGCCCGGCTATCGGCCCTCCCGTGCGCTGGCCGACTTCGTCCGGGCCCGCGACCTGACCTGCCGGGCCCCGGGATGTGATCGCCCGGCTGTCGACTGTCAAATCGACCACACGGTTCCATTCGCCGACGGCGGTGCCACCCACGCCTCAAACTTGAAGTGCCTGTGCACCTTTCACCACCTGATCAAAACTTTCTGGGGCTGGCGCGATCGTCAACTCCGGGACGGCACCGTGATCTGGACCCTGCCTGACCGGCAGACCTACATCACCACGCCCGGCAGTGCCCTGCTCTTCCCCGCGCTGATGGCACCCACCGGCGAACTGCTTCGCCTGGCCTCCGGTACCGAGTCCAGCGATGCGCAGCGCACCGCGAAAATGCCCCGGCGGACCAGCACCCGCGCCCAGAATCGTGCGCATCGCATCACCACCGAACGCACCCACAACCGCGAACTCCGCCGGCAACGCGACGCCGACATCGCGGCATTGCTGAACAGGGCCTACACACCCGACCCCGACGGCGACGATCCGCCGTTCTAACTCAGGCGATCGTGAGCCCGCCGTCGACGACGACGGTCTGCCCGGTGACGTAGCCGGCGGCGGGGGAGGCCAACCACACGGCGGTGGCCGCCAGTTCGGCCGCATCGCCGAGCCTGCCCAGGATGATCCGAGGCATCAGGCTGTCCAGATATCCCGGCTTGAGATCGTCGGTCATCTCGCTGGCGAAGAAGCCGGGCGCGATGGCGTTGACGCGAATTCCCTTGCGGCCACTCCACTGCTGCGCCAGATCGCGGGTCAGGCCGATAACGCCGGCCTTGGATGCGCTGTAGGCGGCCTGCGGCAACCCGCCGGTCGTCAGGCCCAGAACGCTGGCGATGTTGATGATCGCGCTCCCTGGCTGCATCACCCGTGCGCACGCCTGGGCCATCCAGTACGAGCCGTTGAGGTTGACGTCGATGACGCTGCGGAATTCCTCCGGGGTCTCCCTCGAGGCTGGCACTGCGGTACCCACTCCGGCGTTGTTGATCAGGACGTCCACCCGGCCGAACTCGGCCATCGCGGCATCCACCAACTCCTTGCACTGCTCAGGGTCGGCGACGTCGGTCTTCCCGCAGAAGGCCCGGCGGCCGGCCTGCTCGACCAGAGTGGCGGTACCCGCCATCTTCTCCACCCGTCGGGCGCCGAGCACCAGGTCGGCGCCAGCTTCGGCAAACCCTTGCGCGAAGGCGACTCCGAGGCCAGAGGATGCGCCGGTGACGACCACAACCTTGCCGTCCAGACGAAAGAGATCCAGGATGCTCATGCGCGGGGAGTCCTGAGCACCTGGCGGGCGATGGCGTACTTGTGCACCTCGGTGGGTCCGTCATACAGGCGAAAGGCCCGCATGTCGGAGAAGATCATCCCGACCGGCGTCTCGTCGGAGATGCCCTGACCGCCCAGGATCTGCACACAGCGGTCGGCCACCTTGAACAGCTCCTCGGAGACGAAGGCCTTGACCATCGAACTCTCGTGACGGCCCTTGGCGCCGGTGTCCAGTGTCCAGCATGCCCACCAGATCGCGAGTCGGCACTGCTGTAGCGCAATCTCGTTGTCCGCCAGCATGAAACCGACACCCTCGTGTTCGCCCAACGGCTTGCCGAACGCCGTACGGTTGCGGGCGTGCTCGACGGCGATCGAGTGCGCGCGCTCCGCGGCGCCGAGCCAGCGCATGGCGTGGGTCAGCCGCGCGGGGGTCAGACGAAGCTGCGCGTACCGCAGTGCCTGACCCACCTCGCCGAGCACCGCCGAGGCGGGCAGCCGAAGTTCGTTGAATCGCACCACGCCATGACCCTCAACGTAATTGCGGTCCATGGTGTTCATCACGCGCTCGAGTTCGATGCCGGGGGTGCGGCCGTCGCACAGGAACAGGGTGGGTCCGTCAGCGCCGTGGGCGTTGGGCGCAACGCGCGCCATGATGATCCAGGTCCGCGCCCCGTTGGCCCCGGTGATCAGCCACTTGCGGCCGTTGATCACGTACTCGCTGCCATCAAAGACTGCCTCGGTGCTGAGCTGCGCGGGATCAGACCCGGCGCCGCCAGGTTCGGTCATCGCGAACACCGAGCGCTGGCGCCCGTCGATCACCGGAACCAGAAACGTCTCGATCTGCTGCTCATTGGCGATCTTGCCCAGGACGTACATGTTGCCCTCGTCGGGCGCGGCACAATTCAGCGCAACCGGGCCCAGCGTCGACCACCCAGCCGCCTCGAAGAGCACCGCCTGCTCGCGGTGTGACGGCTCCCGGCCGCCGAACCGGCGCGGCGCCTGGAACGTCAGCAACCCGGCCTTGCGCGCGAGCTCGACCAGTTCGGTGCGCAGTTCCTCGTTGGGCCCGTGGCGGGTAAGCCGCGCATCGGTCTCGAAGGGCACGATCTGCTCGGTGACGAAGCCGCGGATCTCGTCTCGCAGCGCCGCCAGGTCCGGGGGTATCTCGAAGTCGATCATGCTTCTCCGTTCGTCATTCGCCGTCGATGATGGCTACAGCCCGCTCGAACAATCGCACGGTTGCGATGTGCAGCATGTCGCCAATCTCCTTGGGCGCCTTGCCCGCAGCCGCGCGGGCGTTCGACCCCTCCAAGATGATGCCCAGCTTGAAGCAGGCCATCACCGTGTACCAGTCGATGGTCGACAGGTCGCGAGTGCTGTTTTGGGCGTATCGCTCCACGAGTTCGTCCGGCGTGGCCAGTCCGCCGGCGATCATCAGTTCGTTGGGCAGCACCGGGTCATGTCCGGGCCGGTACCAGGTCGCCAGCATCCAGCCCAGATCCAGCAGTGGGTCTCCGATGGTGCACATCTCCCAGTCGACGATCGCGACGACGTCGGGTCCGTTGGGGGAGAACATCACATTGGCCGCGTGGTAATCGCCGTGCATGATCCCGGGTGAGAAGGACGACGGGATGTTCGACTGCAGCCAGGAGGCGACTGCCGTCACATCACCGATGTCGGGCCCCGCATAGCCGTCGAACTTCTCGTAGGACTCCAACTCCGAAAGCCACCGTGGCACTTGCCGATCCAGAAAGCCCTCCGGTTTCCCGAAGTCGCTCAGGCCGACGGCGACGTGGTCGACAGCACCGAGTCGGGCGGCGGCGTCGGCCATCGACAGTCCCATGGCGTGACGGACATCGACATTCCCGGCATGCAGAGCGGGCAGGCCCGCGCCGGCGTTGAAACCGTCCACCGGTTCCATCAGATAGAACACGGCGGCGTCGGACGGAGACGGGCCGAGCACCGCGGTGTCCTCGCACACCGCGATCAGCCCCGCATGCGGAACGTCGGTACCGGCAAGGGCGTGCAGGACGCGGGTCTCGCGCAGGATCACGGTGTTCGACACCGGCCGCAGATGCCGGGGCCCGCGGCGGAAAACGTAGTCGCGGCCCGACCGGCGGAACCGCAGCATGACGTTCTGGGTGCCACCGGTGATCTCGGTGATGTCGGTGATGGGCCCGTCGCCCAAGCCCTGGTCCGACATCCATGCGGCAACCTGCGACAGAGCCGTGTCGTCCACGCAGCCGAAGCTACCTCACTGCCTTCTGGCGGCACCTTGCGACCACGGCAACCGGCTGTCGATGGTGTGGAAGATGCTCCATCCGACCAGCGTGCCCAACGCGATCGACAGGATCGCCGAGCCGGTCGCGGCCAGGCTCGTCGTGTCCGGTCCACCGGCGGCCACCTCGCCCACGGCCTGGAAGCTCAAAGCGCCGGGGACCAACGACCAGAACGCCGCCAGCATCATCACGATGGCCGGTGGCGAGGTCTTGATCCGCGAGGCGAGCATCGCGAACGGCACCGCAACAATTGCGCCCACGAACCCGGAACGACTGGCGGACATGGCGTTCTGCGCGTAGTCCTGAGCGAGCAGGACCACCCCGATCGAGGCTGCCAGCCACAGCAGCGACCCGGGCGGTGCCGACAGGTAGACGTACAACCCGACCGAGACCACCACGATGGCCAGATACAGCGACCACGACCCCATCTGGGCCGAGGGAGTCTGGGGTGCGACGTCGCCGGCGACCTGCAGACCGATCACCACGCCGAACACCAGCAGCGCCAACTGCGACATCCCGTACACCAACCGGCTCGAGCCGGAGACGATTTGCGAATCGGCCAGTTCCATGGCCCCGATGGTCAGCGACATACCCGGCAGGGTCGCCACCAGAGCTGGGCTGATCACGCGCATCAGGCCATCGTGGGCGGTGGCGTCGACGAACCAGATGGCCAGGATCGTGACGGTCATGGCCGCAAGGACCGGCAACACCGGAATCAAAGACGGGAACGGACGGCTCATCTGAACGATGGCGCCGACGACCAGACCGAGGAACAGGTAGGCGCTCAGCGCGTCCCAGGTCGGATTGATCACCATGCCGAACCCCACTGTGGTGACGGCATATCCGGCGATGGTGGCCAGTGCGCCGAAGCGGGGCCGCAACCATCGGGCCTCGTCGATGGCCTCGATGGCGTCGGCCGGAGAGATCGCCCCGGCCGCAGCGAGGCTGGCGATGTCGTCGATTCGGCCGGCGGCGTCGAGTTGCAGCGAGGAACGTGTCGATCCCTCGACCTGGTAGCCGTCGTCGCCGATCTGGATCATCAGCACCGTGGGCAGGGCCACCACCCGCACCGGCTTGGACGTGTAGCGGGTGGCGATCTGCAACAGTCGCGCTTCCACGATGGGCGTCGGTTGGGCGATCTCGATGAGCGCTATGCCGATCTCGCGCAGCATCGCTGCGACGGCCACCGGGTTGTAGGAGTCCGGCGACCCCAGCGGTGCAGGCGGGCTCTTCCGCAGAGCGTTGATGATCCGGGCCCGGCGGATTCTGCGTGCCCCGCGGCTCATGGTCCCAACTGAGGTGTGCTCTGCGGCCCTCGGTTCTTCTGCCACGGCCAATATCCGGTGACTTCAAGTTCCAGGGAGAAGCTCAAGAAGGTCCGGATCAGCACGATGCCGCCGAGGACCGCGACACTGCGGGGGTCCGGTGTGACCGCCACGGTGCGGATGATGTCGGCGGCGACGAGGAACTCCAGGCCGAGGAGAATCGAACGCCCGAGTTGCTGGCGGAACACCCGGTAGACGTCGCCGGTGTGGCGGCGCAGACGCGAGACCGAACCGGCGGCTGCAATCAGCGCGCCGATCGCGATCACCCCCACGCCGACGGCGTCGATAGTCTTGCCGACCGTCTCGATGACCTCGAAGAAACTCACCGGGGGAAGTCTAGGGAGCAATCAGGCAGTCGGTATCAAATCAGCTAGGGCCATGAGTCCTTTTTCGGTCAGGTCAAGTGTCACTTATCTGATGCTGGGCCAGTTACTATTTTGTTCGAGGTAGACCGCTAGGGAGCAGGCCGATGTCTGAGCATGGAGCGAGCGCTGCCGTGTTGACTGCCGTACTGCGACGTTCGCCGGGGCCAAGGGACCGCAGTCCGATGACCCGCGTTGACGGCACCCCGATCCGCGTCCTCATCGTCGACGACGAGGACGTGCTGGCCGAGATGGTGTCACTGGGATTGCGTGCCGAGGGATGGCGCACCGCCACGGCCGCCTCGTGCGCCACTGCCACGGAGGCGGTGCTGGCGCTACGCCCGGACGCCGTGGTCCTCGACATTCAACTTCCCGATGGATGCGGACTCAAACTGCTGGAGAAGCTCCGTTCGCGTCTCCCGGACCTCCCGGTGCTGTTCTTCACCGCCCGGGACGCTCCGGAGGACCGGGTCTGGGGTTTGAGGGTAGGAGCGGACGACTACGTCACCAAGCCCTGCTCTATCGAGGAGGTTGTGCTCAGACTTCGTAACCTGCTGCGGCGCAATGGAACCGGCGCTTCGGTGAGTGATTCGACGATCACCGTGGGCGATCTCGTGCTCGATGAGGAGACGCACGAGGTGACTCGGGCTGGCTTTCCTATCACGTTGACCTGCACCGAGTTCCAACTACTACGGTTGCTGATGAACAACCCCCGGAAAGTGATGTCCCGCACGCAGATTCTGCAGGAGATCTGGAGCTACGATTTCAAGGGCACGTCGAATGTTGTCGGGCTCTACATCTCATACCTGCGCAAGAAGATCGACACCGGTCATCCTCCGATGATCCACACCTATCGGGGTGCCGGCTATGTCCTCAAGCCTGCGATCTAGCAACTGGTCACTGCGGGCGCGTCTCCTTACCGGGCAGATCCTGGTTCTGATTGCGGTCTGCGCCGGAATATCTGCCATCAGCCAGATCGGCGTGGAACAACTCCTGGTCCGGCGTCTCGACGGGCGCCTCGGGGAATCGTTGTTGCGCGCGGAGCTGATGTTCGGCGAACCGGTCCCGCCGGCGTGGCGTGCTCCGTCGAGCGCGGGGGCCGACGAACCCGGACTCTGGGCGCGGTAGTGGTCAATGGGCAGGTGTCCGACGCGGCGGTGCTGCAGCCGATAGCTGGTGCATCGCCTCCGTGGGACAAAGTGCCGGTCGCGGTTTCCGCACCGGTGGTGCAGCAATTGGCCGACGTCGGAACGAATCCGGAGACCCGCGACCTCGACGGTCTCGGCCCTACCGGTTGGTGTCCGGGCCTAGTCGGCTGAACGGATACACCGTGCTGGTCGGGTTGAGCCTGCAGGGCTCATTCCGGGCCAGCCTGGATAACCTTCGATTCCTTATCGGCGTGTCGCTGGCGGCCCTAGTGCTGGCGATCGTCTCTGCGGCCTTCCGGGCGATGTCGCCTTTGCGCTGGATCGGGTCGACTCGCAGTCGGCGCGGATGGCCGATC
>CAIOYU010000090.1 GCA_903862565.1 uncultured Actinomycetes bacterium
GCGGTCTCCACGAGTCGCTCATCCTGGGCGGCGCCGGGCCACTTTCCGCCCGGCATGAGTCAACCTTCAACTGATGATATAAAAGTAGTGTTACACACTTCCGCAAATGGCGGCTGCCGTCAGTCTCCAGGCAAGCGAAGGGGATTCCGCTGATGACACGATCGAAGGCTCTCGGAGCCGCCGCTCTTTGCGCTCTCGCCCTGCTCGCTGTGGCCCCGGCTGAGGCCGCTGCCGAGACTGTCGACCTCGGCGGCACCGCGGACGTCGACCTCGTTGACATCGAGAACGGCGCAGACGTGGAGATCGACCAGGAATGGACCATCCGCGACCTGCGGCCCAGCACGGACGCGATCCCTTACCTGTTGCGGGGCTCGCTGTGGGAGGCGACCGCTACCGCCGAACTCTCCGACGGCGGAATTCCGGTCATCGCCGGATTTTTCGCCCGGTCGGACTCCGACTCCTACCCGGTTCTGTGGAACGTGGCTAGCCCATTGGCCGTCAACCCGGCCCCGCTACCCTCGGCGGGATCGGTGACCGGGAAGTTCTATTTCGATGTCACGGGCGCCGCCCCGACGAGTGTCGCCTACCGCGACGTCGAGGATGACCTCGTCGAGTGGAGGACCCCGGCCGGCTGAGCTCAGGTACTGCCGCGGTGGAAGGTGTATGCCCGCAGGTTCGGTCATCGTCGCGCGAAGGCTGGTGCGTGTTCCGGGCGTAGGCCGATGCCGACGAGATAGGCCGGTATTACCGCTAGGCCCGGTAGCCGCCCGGCTATGGCGGAAAGCGCAGGGGGCGGTTTGATGTCGTGTCCGGGTTGGCGGGACATGCCGCGGTGCATGGCGCGCTGAAGACCTTGGGTGACGGCGGTGGGGAGGGTGCGTCGCCGTTGCACCGCGGCGAGGTCTCGGGTGCGTACTCGGTGGGCGAGCAGTGGTGTGGCCAGCAGCCGTCCGGTGGCGACGGCGTCCTGAATGGCCAGGTTGATCCCGACGCCGCCAGCCGGGGACATGGCATGGGCGGCGTCGCCGATGCACAGCAGGCCGTCGGTGTACCAGCGGTGCAGGCGGTTGAGCCGGACGTCGAGGAGTTTGACCTCGTCCCAGGACCCGAGGGTGTCGGTGGGGATCTCGGGGATGAGCTTGCCCAGATTCTGACGGAAGGTCGCAAGGCCCTGGGCGCGCAGCTGTTCGTCGGCGCCCTTCGGGATGAAGTAGGCGATCTGGAAGTAGCCTTCGCGCGGGATCATGATCAGGGTGCGGCCGTCGGCGGTGCGCGGGATGAGTGAGTACTGACCGTCGCCGTGGCGGGGCAGCCGGAACCACCAGACGTCGAAGGGCACCGCGTACTCGGTGGCGCTCAGCCCGGCTGCCTGCCGCAGGACTGAGGTGCGGCCGTCGCAGGCGATGGTGAGTTCGGCACGCAACTCCCCGGGCCCATCGGGGCCGAGGTAGCTAACCCCGACCACCTTGTCGCCGTCGCGCACCAATCCGGTTGCCGCGCAGTTCATTCGCAGGGTGAACGTGGGCTCGGAGGCGGCGGCCTCGGCGAGCAGGTTCAGCAGGTCCCACTGCGGCACCATCGCGACGTAGGGGTGGCGGTGGCGAAGGCGGCTGAAGTCGACGAC
>CAIOYU010000091.1 GCA_903862565.1 uncultured Actinomycetes bacterium
AGGTGCAGCTTCGTCAACAATTCAGTCACCGTCAAAAGGGTTCGTTTCCCTTGTCCCACATCTTGTTTAGGTCGCCCCGCACTCCCGTGGCGTCGAAGTCTCCGAGTTCAGTCGATGCGAAGGGGTCTGCTAGGTAGCGCACCTGGTCATGCTCTGGCCCTCGTGGGTCCACCTTGACGAGTGCCAATCTGTATCTCGGGACAGCGTTCTTGCCGACCATCACTTCGTTGTGTGTCACAAAGAAGTCGTCCGCTCCTTCCAAACGTGCCTTTACCTCGATGCGGTATGTATCGCCTCCAGGGTCGGCCGACAAGATATCGAATCCCTTGTTGTTAAAGGCCTGCTCGACCGGTTCACGACCAAGAGACCGCTCGCGCGCCATCACTAGGTCGACGCCTCGCCGTTCAACTTCTTTGGTCTCCTTGGCGTGGATTGGTGCTGTGGCCGGGAGGTCGCCATCGAGCACGCCGATGGGCAGTGCAAGTGCCGCGGTGAGGATTCGCGGTGGCTTCGTCGACATCAGGGCTTGCTTTTCAATTAGCTCAAGGCGCTTGCGCAGGCGCATATCGAGTTCAACGGCCTTACGGTTGAGGCTCTCGGCTGACTCCTTCGATTTCTCGCCGGCTCGCTCTTTTTCGGCAGCGACAGCAGCGTCGAGAAGCAGTCGATCTCGTTCTTTCTCGAGCCGTTTCACCACCAGATCGCGGGTCTTGGCCAGTTCCGCAGCACGTCTGGGCTGGACCTCGGCGAGATATTCGGGGAGCTGGTTCGTAATGATCCAGCTGGTTGCGCGATCTTCGGCCTCGGCCAGCCAAGGAAGCCGCCGTGCAGCAGACACCGCGGGAACGTCAGGAGCGGCAACGCAGTCGAGGTAGGGGGCCGGTCCAGCTGGTGTCACGGTGCCGAGGCTGTCGACGTACGCGTAGCCAAACCTTCGTGCGACAGCGCTGCCGGTCGCGTCGGCGACTTCTTCAATAACTCCGACCAGTAAGTGCGGATCTTCCAATGTGGCCGATACCAGCACGGTCCCGCTGTTCAGGACGCCGCCGAATTGGCGGATCGCTTCGTCCATGACGGCGTCGTGAAGCGGATGCCCCGGGGCAAGGAGGTCGGCGCGCGCCAGGTCGTCGGCTTGGACGTGCTCCAGATCGAAAGTGACCCTGTCGTACTTGGTAGCGATGGGTTGGTACTTGCTGGCTCTGATTTGGGCTGGGACGTTGGCGATTTCGTAGCGGCCACGTTCGCGTTTGGCGATTCGTCCACCGAGTCGGGTGAAGGCGGCTTTGAAGGCGAGTTCGATGTAGTGCGGTTGCAGACGCCGGGCGCGGGCCTCGTCCATGGCGGCGCGCAAACGGGCGAGGTCGGCGTCGGCAAGATGGTCGGAGGCAAGTGCGCGTTCTTCGAGTAGTTCCTTGAGTCCATCAGAGACGCGGTGGTCGATTACTTCGTGCATCTTGGCTTTGACCTCAGGCAGTTCGCCGTATCGGATCGCTTCCATGAGGAGATCACGTAGCGGATGTTCGTTAAAGGCCTCGCCGAGGACGTCGAATACTTTGCCGCCGTAGGCTTTCCGCTGTTCCTCGATCTTGGCCAGGAGTCGAACAAACACGTCGCCTTCGCGGGTGTTGCTGGCCACGAGGTTCCAGAGTCGGCAGACCTCCTCTTGGCCGATGCGGTGAATGCGCCCGAAGCGTTGTTCGATCCGATTGGGATTCCACGGCAGGTCGTAATTCACCATCAGGTGTGCAGCCTGAAGGTTGAGTCCTTCGCCGGCGGCATCGGTGGCCAGAAGGATCTGGCAGTCGCGGTTCTTCGTGAACTCCTCGGTGATCGTGCGCCGTTCTTTGCGACGGACACCGCCGTGAATGGCTTGGACGGCGCCTGGCCGGCCGATAAGGGAGCGGATCCGTGCGGCGAGGTAGTCGAGGGTGTCGCGGTGCTCGGTGAAGATGATGAGCTTGCGCGGCCAGCCGTTGGCATCGGTCGTCAATGCTTCGTCTTGGAGAATCCGGCTTAATTCGGTCCACTTGCGGTCGGTCCCTGAATCGCGAACCTCTTTGGCAACCCTCGTCAGATCAGCAAGCTCCAGAATTTCCGCGTCGAGTTCCTCAACGGTCTGAGCGGCCGTCGCGGCATCGAGCAGTTCTTCCTCGAGTTCCTCGATCTCTTCGGAGTTGTAGTCGTCGGCATCGAGACCTTCCAGGTCGATGCTGGGCTCTTTCTCTGTGTAGGTGCCATTGAGGATTTCTTGCTTCTTGCGTTCGAGGCGCTCGGTGCGTCGGACGAGGCTCCTATAGATCGCCTCGGGGCTAGAGGCGAGGCGGCGTTGCAGGACGGTGAGAGCGAACCCGACGGTGTTCTTCCGCTTACCTCCAATGCGGTCAGCACGGTTCATGCCTTCGCGCACGTAGCTGGTCACCTGCTCGTAGAGCGTGTACTCGAGCTCGGTGAGTTCGTAGGGAACCGTCTCAGCTCTCCGCTCGGGGAACAGCTTCTTGCCGTCGAATGTCAGCAGGTCTTCTTTGACCATGCGCCGCATGATGCCGCTGGTGTCGGCGGTCTTGCTGTTCTTGCCTTCGAACCGGTCGCGGTCGAGCAAGGTGAGGAACAGCTGGAAGTCCTCTTCCTTGCCGGAGTGAGGCGTCGCCGTCATCAGCAGAAGATGCCGGGTGATCTGGCCGAGTAGTTCGCCCAATTGGAAGCGCTTGGTCTTCTCCAGCTTGCCGCCGAAGTAGTGGGCGCCCATCCGGTGGGCCTCATCGACGATGATCAGATCCCACTCGGTCTCTTTGAGCTGCGCTTGCAACTCTGGGTTGCGGGAGAGCTGGTCCATCCGGGCGATCAGCAGGGGATTGGTCTCGAAGACATTGAGGTTGACGTTGGCGTCGATCAGCTGGTTGGTCAGTAGGTCGAACCGCAGGCCGAACTTGAAGAACAGCTCGTCCTGCCACTGCTCGACCAGTCCGCCGGGGGCGACGATCAGGCACTGCCGCACGTCGTCGCGCAGCAGCAACTCCTTGATGTAGAGGCCCGCCATGATGGTCTTGCCGGCACCGGGGTCGTCGGCGAGGAGGAACCGCAGCGGTGTGCGGGGTAGAAGCTCCCCGTAGACGGCCCGGATCTGGTGGGGCAGCGGGCGTACGTCGCTGGTGGCTACAGCGAGCATCGGGTCGAACAGGCCGGCCAGGGTTATTCGCTGGGCCTCAGCTACCAGCTTGAAGTCTGAAGCGTTGGCGTCGAAAGCTCGGCTGCCGGTCTGGGCGACGGACAGGCTGTCCTGGTCTTTTCGGAAGATGACCTGCTGGCCGAGGACGCCCTCGTTGGTCTTGTAGGTCAGCTCCAATGCGTCGGTCCCGTGCCACTGAGCAAACACCACGGTGATGACCTGGGCAGGAATCAGCCCGTCGATACGAAGCCCAGGCTTGAGCTCTTCGAGCAGCACTTTTTCCTCCCCTTTAACCTCACAAGTCACCGTAGTGGAAGCCCGCGACAAATCAGCCCTGATCTCACGCAGCGTCGGTCGGGTTCGCTAGCCTTCCGGAAAGGGTTACTGACCAGCGGGGGAGCATGGGTAGCGAGGACCACGAGCCGTCAATTTCGGCCATTGGCGACGAGGTGCGGGGCTGGGTGGAGGAAGCCGCCGCTGTTTCTGCAGCGCGCGGAGAAGTTATCCGTTCAGCAAGTGAAGCCACCATGGCACTTCGGCGGAGGATCGTTGTCGCTCGCGGCGGCAACCAGGTCCTGTGGCATGTCCTTCCGCTTCGGATGGCTGACGTCGAGCACCTTAGTGCCATCGCGACGAATGCCTGCCTGCCTGTTTTGACGTCGGAAATCAAGCGCGAACTCGACCGTTTGCCCACCGAGGTGGCCCAGGCGACCGACGACCTTCGCGCTGTAACTGGCTTTGGCCGCTTGCTGCTCTTCGGCGGGACACGCGACAAGGCTCGGACGGCCGCCCAGTTCCTTCCCGAATATCGTCGCTGGTACCTGGCGACCGGAATGGGTGAGGCCGTAAGGCTCGCGGCGCCTCTCGTCGACCAACGGATCCAGTCGCTTCAGCCCTCCGACGCACTCGCTTACTGGGTCGGATTCGCTCCGCAGCTTCCCGAGAACGGCGTGGGCGCGATCGTCTTGTCTGCCTCTAACTTTGCAGGCCTGCCGGGTGCCGTCGCTGTCATCCGGAACGCGGCGGCTGAGGAAGCCAAGCTCCGCAAGTCCGCGGTTGATTCCGGCAATAACGTGCGGAATAAGGAAACCGACCAGATGTTGGCCGACATGTCGGTCGAACGCCTCCGCGAGGCGACCCGAGACAAGTTGCGCGTCGGCGCACTTACGGAGAACGGCATTACCAACGTCCTAGCCGTATTGGCCAACGAACACCGGCTGGAACGGCTACCGGGTATTGGAGAGACAACAGCCAAGCGTATGAGGGGTGCGGCCCGAACGCTGCGTCAGAACACCTACGACGAAATGCCGATGCGGATCGACATCAACAAACGCACACCCCAGCACACGGAATTCCTCCGACGCTTGCGAGCCTGGGACGCGGCAAGACGCGCGGCGGTCTCTTCAGAGACCACTGCGTTGGTCGACGAGATGGCCCCCTTTGCCGCCGTCATCAACAACACGGTGACGCACGCAATCGTCGTTCCCACTGCAACATCAAGCACTGAGGCTTTCGCGGAAGCAATGCAAAAAATTACCGATTCCGCCGCGAGTCTTTCCAACACTCAAGCGACTATCAACTCCGCCGACCCCTGGGAAGACTTCCTTGGACGGCCGGCAGACTATTTCGCACTCCTTGCTGAGCTCGGGTTTGTCACTGAGGACGAAGAAAAAACCCACGGCGACCTTCCAGTCGAAATCATCGAGGCGGTAAGGGAGTTCGAGCTTAAAGCCGACCACTTGACGGCATCCCTCCGCGGCTACCAGCACTTCGCAGCAAGGTTCGCTCTTGTGCAGCGAAAGGTGATCATCGGAGACGAAATGGGCCTCGGAAAGACCGTCGAGGCGATCGCAGTCCTCGCGCATCTGCGCGCAAAAGGGGAGCACAATTTCCTTGTCGTGTGCCCGGCTGCCGTCGTGACCAACTGGATGCGTGAAGTCACGAGTAAGTCCAAGCTATCGGCTCATCGCCTTCACGGTCCCGATAGGCAATGGGCTGCGAGAAACTGGGAGCGTAATGGCGGAGTTGGGATTACAACCTTCGAAACTCTCCCGTGGCTGTCGAACAACGTCGCACTGCCGCAGCTCGGTTGCCTTGTCGTTGATGAAGCGCACTACATCAAGAACCCCGACGCACAGAGGACGAAGAGGACTCGGCAGCTCATTCGGCGCGGTGAGCGCGCCATCCTGCTGACTGGTACGCCTCTTGAGAACCGTATCGACGAGTTCCGAAATCTAGTGGGATACCTTCGCCCGGAACTGGTGGTCGATGCGACAGAGTTTGCGCCGAAGCGATTCCGGCGCCAAGTAGCCCCCGTCTACCTCCGCCGGAACCAGGAAGACGTACTCACCGAACTGCCCGAACTTGTTCAAGTCGAGGAGTGGTTAGAACTCTCAAGTGAAGACCTTTCCTCCTACCGTGACGCGGTGTATCGCGGCAACTTCATGGCGGCACGCCAAGCGGCAATGCTCCAGGGTGCAAGGTCTGTAAAGATGCAGAGGCTCATCGAGATTGTCGAGGAAGCCGAAGACAACGGCCGCAAAGTCGTTGTCTTCTCGCACTTCCTGCGCGTCCTTGATCGAGTCGCGGCTGCATTGCCCGGGCGAGTCTTTGGCCCGCTAACGGGATCTGTTCCTGCGGTCAAACGTCAGACGATGATCGACGATTTTTCGGCCGCTCAAGGTGGCGCTGTGTTAGTGGCGCAGATACAGGCCGGCGGCGTAGGCCTGAACATCCAAGCCGCATCCGTAGTGGTTATCTGCGAACCGCAAGTCAAGCCCACAACTGAGTGGCAGGCCATCGCCCGTGCTCATCGAATGGGCCAGCTGCAGTCCGTTCAGGTCCATCGACTTCTCTCGGAGGAGGGAGTCGATCACCGTCTCTTTCAGCTGCTGGCGCGCAAGCGGGAGATCTTCGAAGACTTTGCCCGTCAGAGTGAGACAGCGGAGAGCGCTCCTGAAGCTTATGACGTCTCGGAAGCCGCGCTGGCGAAAGAAGTAATCGCCGCAGAGCGCGAGAGATTGTTCGGCCGATCGGATCCCACTTCGTTCCCGGAGCCGGACAAGGATGAACCCCGAGAGTCCGTCGTGGAAGAGTCGCCGGCCGTGGAGTCGGCGCCAAAGGTAGTCCCGAACTTCGCCAGCAGCGAGCTGGCAGTCTCGCCAGTTTCGTCTGTCGGAGATGCGTACACCCGAACTCGTTTGGTCCTTCCGGCCGAGAAGCTCTTGCGCGCAGGGGATCCACTTCCCTACACGGTGTTCAGCGGGACCTTCCCGCCGCTTGCCGAAACCCCAGCCGACAAGGTGATCGACAACATCCTCTGCATTGTCGACGCCGAGGGCCCGATGACCGGGTATCGCATTCACGCCGCATACTTCGAAGCCTCTGGGGATTGGGATGACCGCGCCAATGCGCGCATCTTGAACCAGTCGATCACCCGTGCCGAGTCCGGGGGATTGATCCTCTCGGACAATCCGCTTGGGGCAGAGGGCGTCAAGCCGAAGACCTTCCGGTTACCGACTCAACCGCCGGTGGTTCGCCGCGAACTCGGCCCGCGATCTCTGATTCAGGTACCACCGGGCGAACTCGATTCGCCGGTCGTGACTCGCGTCGAAACTGCCGCCCACCAACCCTCTGAATCTGTTACGAGCGTGGAACCGCTCCCAGAGGTAGGGCAAGCGGCGCAGACCATTCCATCAATGTCCGGGCGAGCGCTTGTTCCCGAGCCTCCGAGTGGATCAATCGTGCGCTTCTCGAAGAGCGGCTTCTTATATGTAGCGGTCCGGAATGGCAACCGATGGGAGACCAGCGCTACATCAAGTGGTCAAGGGTTCATTGACAAGACGATGTTGTGGGACGAGATGTGGGCGAAGGCGAGAAATTTTGAAATTGCGACACGGTGGGCCGAGGTCACGAACCCCGCAATTCGTGACGATCGACTGACGCACCAGGCAATCGTGCGCTTCGTGCGTGACGGCAAGCTGGTTGGTGCGATTGCGATAGACCGTGCCTACAGCGGATCCAACAGTAGGTCTTGGTACACAACCCTGAGTAAGAACTCTGGGGGCAAGAAGGTGGGTTGCTGGTCGGACATACTGCCCAACCCGCAGCATGTGGAGGTCGCGACGGGTTGGGATCCCATTGTCCCGCTTGAGGGTTCAGGGTGATGGTCTCGGCGGAGCTCCTGCGGCGCGTTGTCGAGGGCCGGCTGCAGCCCGGCTCAGACGGAGACAGCCCCGATGCGCAACTGGTTCTGGAGGCAGCGATTGACCAGTTCCGTCCGGCGAATACCGAAGATCAACCAGTCACTTGGTATGGCCGCCGTCGGCTTGCCAAGCCGGAATGGCATTCGACTACTAGGAATCGCATAGAAGCGCTCTGCGACAAGCTCGATGCATCGAAACGCAATGATGCGCTGATCATTACGCGGCGAGACGTTTTCGATCGTTGCGACGATGCCACCGACCTGTTTCTGGCCGCGATGGCATGGGGGTTCGGTGCGACTGGGTACGGATGCTGGCGTACCGCGGAGATGATCAACCCGGGCGGGGAAGACCAGGAGCAACGAGTCGTCGAAGCAGTGGGTGCTTACCGCACAGCTTGGTCGAGCGGGGGAGCAGATGCCGTCGCTCAGGCATGGACTCGAGGGAATGGCAAGGTACCCGGATTGGGTCCTGCGTTCGCCAGTAAGGTTGCCTACTTCGCTGTCTACGAACGGAATTCAGGCGCGGGTCCACTGATTGCGGACCTCAACACCACATGGTCCGTATGGGCGCTTGGCGGCATCTGGGACAGCAGATATTCCCCCGGGAAGTATTCCGATTACGTCCAATGGTGCGAACGATGGGCGCACACACTCGACCGGCAGCCAGACGACATCGAGCGTGCTCTCTTCAACCTGGGACCTGCTGTCCGGCGCCACTACCGCGAAGTGAAGCGGAACTCTTGAAGGGGCGGACCACCCTCGTTGGTCGTGGCGTGGTTCTAGCCTGCCGAATCAGGCAAGTCATCTTCTTGTGTCGGAACCCCTGGTTAGTTTGGAGCTATGGCAAGAAGGCGGGGGAAACCAGCGAAGAAGCAGCGCAACGTGACGGTATGGGGGATTCCACTTGTCAAGAAGGACCAGATTGCCGATAAGGCCGAGCCACGTAATCGGAGCGCCGATCCCGAGAAGGTGCGCAAGCGAGTCGCGGAATTGCTGGGCACCACTGAGGGAGGCGGTGCAAAGTCCCCGGCAAAGAAGGCTTCCAAAAAGGCTCCCAGTAAGGCTGGTCAAGTGGGTCAAGCGAAGAAGGCGTCCACCCCGGCTGGGCCGAAGACGTGGAAGTGTCCGAACTGCGTGAAGCGCGTTGATGTAGGGAAGGGCGCCACGCTGGTGGAACATCAGAATGCCAGGGGCGAGCGTTGCCGCGGTTCGGGATATCAAATCCCGCAGGCGAGCACTGATGCGCTGGATTACCGTGTGGCTGGGAGCTTTGAAGGGGGCGGTGGTCGTCGCTAGGACCAGAGGGCATGGTCTGTCGCACGCACCGGACAAGTGTCTCTGAAGACTCTGGATACCGGTCGCCGCCGTTGCGCTGAGCTTTTCCACACTGTCGGAGGTAGTACCTAAGCTCCCAGACCAATGGCCGGAAGCGCTCAAGGGGAGGCTCCGCCAGTCCAGCTAAGAGAAATTTCATCACCAAATTGGGGGTACGACGTGGCAAAGCCGCTGGGTCTTGAACTGGCCGAGGGGGTCTCATCGTCGGGCCGGTCCGAGCCTGAGGCCATAGCGCGCCCCGAGGCTCGTCGGCTCGACGACGCCGCAACCGCCCGGTTGCTTGAGCGCCTGCCGGCTCCCGCTGAGCCGCCCGCCGTATCGGAATCCGGGTTTGCCCTGCGCGAGGCATCATTGGCGCGCCCGAGGCCCGGTCGCGTAGTCGAAGTTCCGTTTCCACCACCCGCCGGCCCAGATGGCGACCCGCAGCGCCCGGCCGCCGCAGCGATAGGCGTGCCGGCCGCGCTGGAGGTGGTGCGGTACCAGCCTGAGGGCGAGGTTGACCTTGCTCGAGGGGTTTCGATCACCTTCTCCGCGCCGATGGTCGCCCTCGACAGTGTTGAAGCTGCGGTGGTCGTGGAGCCGCCCGTCCGATTAGATCCGCAGCCGTCCGGCGAGTGGCGTTGGATGGACCCCCGGACGCTCATCTTCGTGCCAAGCGGCGAACGCATGCCGATGGCGACGGAGTACCGGGTGGTGGTTCCAGCCGGGACCAGAGCTGCAAGCGGCGCGGAGCTCGAGGGTGATGTTGCATTCAGCTTCGGCACACCTGCGCCTCGGCTCGTGAAGCGCTATCCGCAAGGAAGTCGGGTCCGACCCGACAGCGAGCTTCGGCTGGTCTTCGATCAGGACGTTGACGCTGAAACGGTCGTGGCGTTGACCTCGCTCACCGCGGGTGGGCATGCCCTGGTCCTTGATGCCGCCGCGAATAGTGTGGGGACGCGCTCAGTCGCGTTGCGCCCACGAGCGCCGTTCCCGTTCGACACAGCATTCTCCGTGACACTCCAAGCGGGCGTGCGCTCACTCGAAGGACCGAGAGTCGCCGAGGCCACAGAAACCTGGGAATTCGCAACACCAGAACCCTTCCGGGTGCGCGGCCTGCGCTCCGGCCGGGGTCGCCGGGGTGACCATCCGCCCGGCGCGACCTGGCGCGTCGAGCTCAGCAATGAGATCGAAGCTGAGTCTTTCGACGAAGCGATGATCGGCGTCGAGCCGCCGGTGGAGCGGCTCACGGCGTCGGTGTCTGGCTCCTACGTCAGCGTGACCGCGGCCTCCGTGGCGAATGAGTCCTACCAGGTCACACTCGATCCGGCGCTGCGCGATGTATTCGGCCAGATCCTCGGTTCGTCGGAACCCGTACGGGTGGATGTCGGGCCGCCCGAACCGCGGTTGGGGATCCTCGGGGGCAATCATGTGATCCTCGACCCGAAGGGCGCCCCGATTCTTGCTGTGCGCTCGATTGGGATCAAACAGGTCCGGGTGCAGGTGTACGCAGTGGGGCCGACGGATTGGACAGAGTGGCAGGAGGCCCAGGGTCGGCGTTGGTCGGACGACGCCATCAAGCCTCCGGGCGAGCGGGTCGCGGAAATGTTCCTCAAGGTGCCCGGTGCCGGGCTGGCATGGGTCGATCTGGATGTAAACCTCGCTCCCTGGCTTGAGGACGGGCTCGGCCAACTCATCGTGTCCGTCGAGCCGAAAGATCGGATGTCCAAACAGGACCGGCGGCGTCTGACTGCCATGTCCTGGATCCAGGCGACGCGCCTTGGCGTGGACTCGCTGATGGATGCCACCATGCTGCACGCGTGGGTCACCGATCTCTCGACAGGCGCACCAATTGCCGGCGCGACAGCAGAGCTCGGTACAGCCTCCGCCATCACTAGAGAGGCCGGCACCTGCTCTCTTGCGCTGACAGATTCGCCCGAGCCGATACTCGTCGTGCGGCGGCAAGATGATGTCGCGATTCTCTTGCCCGACGGCTGGCGGGGCGCCTGGCGACGCCATGAACCCGCCGATGATGATGCCTGCCTCATGTTCGACGATCGCGGCCTTTATCGCCCAGGCGAGCGAGTTCACCTCAAGGGTTGGATCCGCACGATCACAGGAGGGCCGACGGGAGACGTCGCACCAGCTGCGGATTATTGCGAGACTGTTTCATGGAACGCCTGGGATCCGCGGGGCAACGAAATTGCCTCGGGCTCAGCCTCTCTCGATAGGTTAGGTGGGTTCGACATCACCGTGGACTTGCCCGAGACGGTCAACCTCGGAAACGCTCGGGTACAAGTCGGACACTTCTGGAGCCACGAGTTCAAGATCGCAGAGTTCAGGCGCCCCGAATACGAAGTCAGCGTGGCCACCGACCCCGACCGTGCCATCGTCGGCGACACGATCACCGCGTCGGCGCGGGCGGCCTATTACGCCGGCGGGCCGCTGCGTGCGGCGCCGGTCAAATGGTCTGTCACTTCAACCCCCGCGCACTACAACCCACCCGGTTGGGACCGCTTCACATTCGGCAGCGCTGTGCCCTGGTGGCGGTTGGATTCATGGGCCGACGAAGACGATGACGATGAGGTGGAGGCCGAGCCCGGGCTCGTCGACTTCGAGGTCGGCGAGTCGGTGACCATCATGGACGGGCCGTTTGCAACGCTGCCGGCCTCGGTCACAGAGGTCAACACAGAGCGGCAGACCCTCAAGGTGATCGTTGCCATCTTTGGCCGCGAGACCCCATTGGAACTGACCTTCGACCAGGTCTTCAGTGACGGGAATTTCAACGCCGGTACCGGCGGCAATAGGTTCCAAGGCATAACGGGCGACGACGGTTGCCACCGCCTCGGAATTTCCACGACACCAGGCTCAGAACTGCGCCCCTGGTCTGTGTCGGCCGAGGCGACCGTCGAGGACGTCAACCGCCAGGCCTGGACCGCCTCGACATCGGTCCTGGTTCACCCTTCGGCCTTGTATGTCGGATTGCGTTCCGAGCGTTCGTTTTTCACAGGCGGCGGCGCCATCGAGATCCAGACTGTCGTTCTAGACCTCGATGGCGCACCGCTATCTGGAATCCCTGTGGACGTCCGTGCTGAACGCCGCGAGGACCGCCAAGTTGCCGGGCATTGGCGAGAAGTCGTCACCGAAACCGTCGAACGGACCACTGTCAGTGCGAGTGACGCGGTGACCGTGACACTCGAAGGACTTGGTGCCGGCCAATGGACGGTAGTCGCTGAGGCGGCCGACGCCGCCGGGCGAGTGCACCGCAGCACCCTGGAAGTCTGGGTGACGGGTGCAAGCACGGACAGGCGCGCCAAAAGCGATGAGCTGCAAATCATTCCGGACAAGCCGGTTTACGCCCCCGGCGACGTTGCGGAAGTTCTACTCCTGTCGCCATTCACGCCGGCGCATGGCCTTCTCGTGCTGGAGCGCGACGGCATCGTCCGCACTGAACCGCTGCATGTCACCGACGCTTTCCACGCCTTGCGCATCCCGATGGAAGATGCCTTCACACCCGGGGTCCACCTGCAGGTCGTACTGGCCGGGGCCGCCGCACGACCGGATGCGCCAGTAGGCATTACCCGGCCTGCCTTCTCATCGGCCAGCGTTTACCTTCCCGTACCGCCGGTCGCCCGGGCGCTGGCTGTGGCAATCATGCCGCGCGCACCTGGCCTACGGCCAGGTGAATCAACCGTGCTGGACCTCGCGGTAACCGGGGCCGACGAGGCGCCTGTAACTGGTGCGGGCGCAACCGTGATCGTCGTCGATGAGGCTGTACTGGCGGTCGCGGCGTACAAGAACCCCGACCCACTCGGCGTGTTCTATCCGAAGCGGAGCGCCGGTGTGGAGACAGCCAGGTCGCGACCGCATGTGCTGCTCGCACGGCCTGACGACTTCGCGCTCGCTGAAGACCCGGAACTGCTCTGTGCCGAAGAGGCGTGCATGGCAGCGCCGGGGGCTGCGATGCGGATGGCCGGCCCGAGACCGGGGCCATCTGCCCCGCGACCAATCCGTGCACGGACCGACTTCAGCGCACTCGCGTTGTTCGCGGCCACCGTGATCACCGATGCCGATGGTCGGGCTGCCGTCCCGGTCACGTTGCCCGACAACCTCACTCGCTACCGCGTGCTCGCCGTAGCGACCGACGGGGTCGCTCGTTTCGGGGTGGGGGAGTCCGCCCTGACCGCCCGACTGCCGCTGATGGTCCGTCCATCAGCGCCGCGCTTTCTCTCCTGGGGCGACACCTTCGAACTGCCGGTGGTCCTCCAAAACCAATCCGACATCCCACTCGAAGTCGATGTGGCCGTCCGCGCGGGCAACGCTTCGCTGACGGCTGGTGCGGGACGCCGACTGATCGTGCCGGGGAACGACCGGGTCGAGGTCCGGTTCCCCGCCGCGGCCGAGTCGGTAGGCCAGGCCCGATTCGAGGTGGCTGCGGCATCAGGCTCTGACGCCGATGCCGCGACGGTGACTCTGCCAGTGTGGTCTCCGGCCACCACAGAGGCTTACGCGATGCACGGCGTGCTCGATGACGGTGCCGTGGACCAACCGGTCCGAGCGCCCGCCGGCGCGGTCCCGTCCTTCGGTGGACTGGAGGTCACGACTTCATCGACCGGGGTTGCAGCCTTGGCCGACGCCGTTGTGTACCTAGCCTCCTACCCGTTCGAATGTGCCGAGCAGTTGGCATCCCGGGTACTCGCCGTCGCCGCCCTACGAGATGTGCTGGCGGCCTTCGGAACTGAGGGACAAGCTTCTCCGGCCGAGTTGGAGGCGGCAGTCCGACGCGACATCGAGATGCTTGCGACGCGCCAGTGTCCCGACGGCGGCTTCGGCTGGTGGCGGCGGAACGAGGACTCCTGGCCCTACATCAGCGTCCACGTCGGCAATGCGCTGGCCCGCGCACAAGCGAAGGGCTTCGAAGTCCCCGAGCGGGTGTCGCAGCCACTGGTCCGATACCTGCGAAGCATTGGCGAGCGATTCCCGCGCGACTACCCGGCCGATGCCCGCGCAGTGATCAAGGCTTACGCCATCTCCGTACGGGCCGCACTCGGCGACCCGGACCCGGCCTCGGCCCGCCAGTTGGTCGAGGGTGGTGCACTGTCCGTCGAGGGACTCGCCTGGCTCCTTCCGGTCCTGGCCGCAGATCCCGCGTCGCGTGTCCAGACCGTCGAGGCCCGTCGGCAGCTCGCGAACCGTGTGGTTGAGACGCCGGGCGCGGCATCCGTGGCTGTGCGGTACGAGGATGGCGCCCATCTGTTGTTGTCCTCGGACCGGCGCGCCGATGCGATCGTTCTCGAGGCGCTCATCGCCGACCAACCCGACAGCGACCTGGTACCCAAGCTCGTGGCGGGGCTGCTGGGTCACCGGACCGCGGGGCGATGGGGCAGCACCCAGGAGAACGCCTTCGTGCTCTTGGCCCTCGGTCGTTACTTCGACACGTATGAGTCCGTCACCCCCGACTTCACCGCGCGCCTCTGGCTCGGTGATGACTTCGCGGGCGAGCAAGAGTTCCACGGCAGGTCCACCGACCTCCGCCGTCTCGTTGTCCCGATGGCGGCATTGTTGCCCGGCGCAGACGAGCCACATGAGCTGCTGCTGGCTAAAGATGGTCCAGGACGGCTGTATTACCGCCTGGGCCTGAGGTACGCCCCCGCCAGCCTTGCTCTCGAGCCACTCGACCGCGGCTTCGAGGTATCCCGAACCTACGAGGCAGTCGACAATCGAACCGACGTCCGACGCCACGACGACGGGACCTGGCACATCCGGTCCGGTGCCCGCGTCAGAGTCAATCTGGTGATGACGGCACGGGCGCGGCGTTACCACGTCGCTCTCGTCGATCCGCTGCCAGCGGGACTAGAGCCACTCGATCCATCACTGGCCACCACCGCCAGCGACGCCGCATCCGACGGGTCCGAGGTCGGCGTCATCGGCGGGCCCGGACTCGGTGGACCCGGGCGCGGAGCGGGTCACTGGTGGTGGTGGAGTCGGCCGTGGTTCGACCACGAAAATCTGCGCGACAACCGCGCTGAGGCGTTCACCACGCTGCTGTGGGAGGGCTCGTACCGGTATCGCTATACGGCCCGCGCGACGACACCCGGCACCTTCACCGCTGGCCCGCCCAAGGCCGAGGAAATGTACTCACCCGAAGTGTTCGGCCGGGGCGCCACGGACCGAGTGGTAGTTGAGTAATGCGTCGCAGCGATCTGAATTGTCAGTGCTCATTGGCAGGATCGAGGTATGTCTTCTAATCCGATTGACCTCAGCTTCCGGCCCGACTCTTACTTCTGGGATTTGGGTGCCGAGGATGAGCTCCTGACGCATATCAAGGGTGCCGCCCGTCGTGAGGCCCTGCAGCGATTGATCGACCAGGGCCAGCGTGCACAGATTCCGGAGTTTCTGTCAAAGGCGAAGTTATCTGACGAAGAGCGCAAAGCAATCGGACGAATCCACCCGTACTTCATGGGTGGGGAGTATCTGCCCGACCAGGAAGATGGTGAGGTCGAAATCGCCCGCATCGAAATAGACTCCACCACAGCGGATGTCACGAGCGTCTACGCGAGTCTTACCGCCGCCGGAATTCACTGCCGTGTAGTTGACGAGTACGGGGGAGACACGTTGTCTGGCCCTTCCGAGATGGACTCAAGCCGGCCGCTCACTCTTGGAGAACTGGAGGCCTTCTTCACGGGTGCGTGGCCGCTCATGGAGGTCCTTGAGATGAATTTCGAGGAAGACGTCGAGGGCATGTTGGGTTTCTTCCGTGCGCACTCGCAGTTCTATCCGGAACTCGATGCGCTGCTGCGCCAACGTGTTCGGGAGGCCTTTCGTGAGTAGCTCTGCTAATCAGTGGCCGAGCCCGGTGCATTGGTTCCACAGGAGTGAGGGGATGCGATTGAAGGACGACGTTCGTGGGGAGCGGCTGGGAGGGCTGTGCTGACCATGTCATCCGACTACTTCGACAGTGTTCCCGACTTCAGGAGGCTGGCCCGCGAGATCGGACAGGAGATCGCCGCCAGCCGGCCGCCGAATGTCCTGGCGCACAACGGCCGGGCGTTCTGGAAGCTCACCGATGCCAAAACTGGAGCACTCACCTGGCTCGCATTCACCCGGCCAGACGCGCGGTCGCCACTGGCTCGGCGCAAGATGTGGACACTAATCCCGTCCCTGCAGGTATTCATCGCGAACTGGTTCGTGAGCGTCGACCACGAGCGCACCGATCAGAGCAAGTGGATACATACAAACATCGACGTTTATGAGGCACGCGAACTTGCGCTGCTGGTGCCGCAGCCGAACGCCGAGGACGTAAAGCGGATCACCCGGCCCGAAGCGGTGCTGACCCTCGACGACATCGACCGGCACAACGTGGCGACGGTACTGGGCAAGGGAACTGCTCAGGCGATGAAGGGCCGGCGATGACTCGTCTGAGCAAACAGGAGTTCTGGGAGTGGGCGTACAGCGACTTGCTCTCGAACACGACCCGGGGAGTGCTGGCTGAGTACATCGTCGCCACAGCACTCGGCATTGACGACGAGAAGCGCCGCGAATGGGCCAACCACGACCTCGAATTCGACGATGTCGGGATAGAAGTGAAATCGGCGGCCTACGTGCAGACGTGGGAGCAAACCCGGCCATCAGAGATCACGTTTAGCATCCGCACCGCACACGGCTGGGACGACAGCAGTAAAACCCGTGCGGACAATGCGAAACGAAGCGCCGCCGTGTACGTCTTCTGCCTGCTCGAGGGTGAGGATCGCGAACATATCGACCCGCGCGACGTCGCGCAATGGACGTTTTATGTGCTGTCCACGAGCGAGCTCGACCGACAAGTTCCGACGCAGAAGACGATTCGGCTCGGGCGGCTGAAAGCCCTCGGCGCCCGTGAGTGCAAATACGACGAGCTCAAGGCCGCCGTTCAGCAGGCGCAGCGGTCAATCGCGGCAGCTGACTAATTCCCCGTGGGGTCCGGCATCGCTATAACTGCGCAGGGGCCGTTGGTCTTTGGGCGTTCTAGTCGAGCACCAGCACGTCGCCCCCGTCGAGAACCATCGCGACGGCAATGCCGACGTCCTGCCACAGCCCAACGATTTCCGGGTCGTCTTCGATGGCTGCCTGGATGTCGTAGTCCTGTGCCAACGTGCGGTGGATCTCCCGCTTGATAGTCGCGTTGGACCGGTAGTCGTCGTCGCCGCGCATATGCAGGCCGGCGATAGGAACAGGTAAGTGTTCTGTCAACCACTGTTCGGTCAATTCGCGCGACCAGGCGTCGCGGCCGGTGACGATCAGAATGGCGTGCCCTTGGCCGTGCTGCTCGACGCACCAATCGACCACGGCTCGGTGTGGTGGGCATTGGGCGCATGCGTTGTGGAAGGCGCTGAATCCGTCCGGCTCGGCCTGGAGGTGGATCACCGTGCTGACGTCGCAGAGCGTGCCGTCTATGTCGACGATGACTGCCGGCTGGCGGTCCACGGCACCCCCGAGTTCCCATGTCGTCTCGCCCGGCACCGAACGCCGCCGACAGCGAGGCTATTTTGTCAGTACCTGGCATTACCTTGGGTTGATGCGCTGGTTTGCCCGTCCTGAAGGCGATGCCCTTCAACTTAGGCATACGCCACGGCCGGCGTCCTGGAACAAGGCCGACCATCCAGATCAGGTTCGACTACAGGCGTACCTGGCTGACAACGAAAATCTCCTCAGTGATTCGAGGGTCAGCGGTCAATGGGCGCTCCGCCTCGACGTCGGCGCTCCCGCCACGCGGGATCTGCTGCGGGAGGTAGCCGACCTCGACAACTACGCCCACCCGCTCGCGGACCGCATCAGGGATTCCAGCCTCGTCTCGGTGTGGTGCACCAAACAACACGATGACCAGTCGTTCGTCCAAATCGAGGCAGCCAGCGAGGTGTCTCCACCGTCTGAGGTCTTGGTCGTCAGAACAACTGCGTCGTCGGAAAGTCCCGAGTACAAGGACCAGATCAAGGCTGCGGTCGC
>CAIOYU010000092.1 GCA_903862565.1 uncultured Actinomycetes bacterium
GTCGCCCGGATCATTTTCACCTGGGCTTTGGCGGCCACCATGCCGAGCATGGCGGCCAGTTCAGCTTCCCCTTCGGCCAGATACTGGTTGGCCGCCACCGCATTGCGGGCGGCCTCGGCCTGTTTGGCCGTCGGTGCCGACGCCGGATCCCACGGGTCGGTGCGGGCTTCGATGGTCTCGGGATTGGTGACGACCAGCCGGCGGCCGGGATCGTCGAGAGCCTCCCGCGCGGGCGTGAACTGCGGGTCACGCGAATACACCCGGCGCAGAAGCTGATTGGCGTCCTCGCCCTTGCCGAGGTGACGCAGACACATCGCCTGCGTGTAGAGGGCGATCGTCGTCGCCGCCGGCACCAGGTCAAGATCCACGGCGTCCTTACCGCGGCGATAGGCATCCTCGAACACCCCGAGGGAGGCCAGTGCGGTGGCGGCCATCGCCGCCGCCGCCGCCCCGTACACCGGTTTGCGCCAACGCTTTTCCGCCGGGAACACCCGCAGCACATCCGCCCACCGCTGCGTGCGGAAGTGCAGCACCCCGGTGGCGTAGGTGTGCAGGTCGATGTCGAACACGTCGGTGGGGTGGATCTCGCGGAGCACCCGGTCAGCCTCGCCGTAGCGGGCCTCGCGGCACAACGCCACCGCCAGCGCGGCTCCTAGCGAGGGCTGCGAGGTGATCTCCACCGCCACGAACAGCCCGTCGGACACCCCGGCGCAGAACTGGCCCGCCGGCACCGACAGCCGCCGGGTTTCCCAGCCCAGGGTTTCCCGGGCCCGCCACGCCCCTTGGAGCACCGCGATGCTGTCCTCCCCGCCGACGATGCGCGCCAGCCACGCATCGCACATGGAGCGGTCCAGGTCGGTGGCGTTGGCGAACAGTTTGGCGGCGGCCTGCGGATTGTTACTGGCCATCAGCCCATTGACCGACACTCCCGAGGCGAGCAGGCCACGGGAGAACGCATTGCGTGCGGCGTCGGTCGCCGGCGCCCCCACCACGGTCATCGTTGGCTCCTGTTCTCGCCGCTCATGCGGCATGGGTGGCTTTCAGCAGGTTGCGTTCCGGGGTCACGTCAATGATGACGCGGGTGGAGAATCCGCCGGTGCGGGCGACCACCTCGGCGGGGCCGTCTTGGGCGAGGTGGATGTCGGCGGTGCTGGCGGCCTGGGATTTCACCGCGCGCACTGTGATCGCCGGTCGGGGGCCGGTGACCGCGGCGGTGATCCCGGGGGTGTCGAAGACCAGCATCACCGGGGGGCCGTCGTCGGGCAGCTGCAGTGCGGTGTCGGCGGGGCTGACCTGTAGGCCCGCGGCGATGGCGTCGCGCCAGCGCTGTGGGCGGGCCGCGACGACCAGCACCTGGTAGCCGATTGCGGCGCTGCGCAGCGCCACCTGGACCAGTAGCGCCAACTCCCCGTCGATGGTGACCGTGGACGGTTCCCCCGCGGTGGGGGCGGCCAGGTTCAACAGCAGCGGATGCCCGGTCGGCAATGTGCCCACCAGGATTCCGGTCGCCGCCAACGGTGTCTGCAACGACGCATCGTCGGGCCCGAGGCGACGATGCGGGGCGCGCAGTGCCGGGACGGCGGCGGTGGCCAGGCCGGCCCGCACCGCCGCGTCGTGGCGCGCGGAGAACGGGTTGAGCCCATCGAGGGGGGCGGCGGGCAGCGGCGTTGGTGTCGAGTAGCGCACGAGCACGCCGATCTCGGTGGCACCGGCTGCGGCGGGGCGCAGCTGCACGGCCACCGCGGTGGCGTCGGTGTCGGGAACCCAGATCCGGTCGAGGGTGTCGGTGCTGATGTCGGCGGGGGTGACCCAGAACGCGGACACCGCCCCGCCGCCGTGGCGCAGATCGCCCCAGCCGGGCCTCGGGTCCGGCCCCACCCCCGCGGCGAGGTCGGTGTCGGCGGCGACCAGTTCGGTCGCGTCGAGCACGCGGGCGGCGATCCCGCGCCCGGACAGCTCCGCGGCCAGTCGCCCCGCGCACGCCGCCAAGGTGGCGGCCACCGAGTCGCGGCACACCACCGCGGCGGCATTGTCGATCCGATTCATCCGCAGCACACACCAGGTGCGGCGCAGGCCCATCGCGGCATGGTCACCGACCATCGCGGTGTAGGTCGCCGAATACGGATGGTGGGACCGCGGGGCGCGACGGCGGCCCACAGTGATGATGTCGATGCCCGCCAGTGTCACGTCGAACTGTCGCAGCGCCGCCGCGATCACCGAGACCGGCACGAACGTGGCCGACTCCACCCGCGCCCGGTCAA
>CAIOYU010000093.1 GCA_903862565.1 uncultured Actinomycetes bacterium
CGGCAGCCAAGACCTGGACAACCGTGCGTTTCTGGGATTCGCCACAAAAACCGGAAAAAGCACTTCGCCATCGTTGGCGGAATCCCGACGGCTGCGCTGATCAGAGCGGTTGGCATTCGCCAATGGAAAGCGGAACCTACAAGAGCTGTAGGTTCTCACGGCCGATGACCATTTTCTCATTTCGATGACATCAGCTTGGCCAAATTGCCATTTGGTTGAGAAACTACCTAGGTTAGCTAAAGAATTCTTCGCGGAAAGCCGGCCGATGGGCTTTTCAAACAGGCCCTAACGGTGCCACGCTCATCTGACGCTGCTGCTTGTAACCGAACATCATTCGGTACGCCTGAGAGTTCGGCTGGTCGGCATACACCAGATAGCCGGTCCGATCTGCAAGGGCAAGGCCTCCATTGATGTGGGCTGAGCACTGGGGGCAGTGTGTATAGCCCTTGGACTGGCAGCGCACAGGTCGCGCAGGCTTGCCAGTCGCCCTGCGTCACCGTATGCAGGTAGCTGCCGGCGACCGTGGCGAGGTTGACGCCGACCGTTGAGACATTGGGGGGGAACTTCCGCATCACCCCGAGACCAGCGCTTCGAGTGCGTTCCGCAATCGTTCTGGCGCTGTGCGAATGTCGTTCACCACCTGCGCAAGTTCGTCGAGCGAATCGATTACGTGAACGCCGGGTCGGCCGACGAGTTCCCTGCCCCAGTTCGTCGACCGCACAACCCTGGAGGTCAGGATCACGGGACGCCCGTGTTGGCCCGCCACGCGCGCCTGGATTCGGGTGCCGGGGAACTCGCCCGCCTCAACGACGATCGTGGCCAGGCCGTACCCGGACATCGTCGCGTTGCGCATCGGGAACGTCTGCTTGGTCGGCGGCGCATCCGGATAGAACTGCGAGAACACAAGTCCTCGCGACGCAATCTCCTTCTGCAAACCGGCATTCGCGGCAGGGTAGTGCTTGGTAATCCCGGTGCCGACGAAAGCCACCGTCCGGCTGCCGGCGTCCAGGGCCGCCCGGTGTGCAGCAGTGTCGATTCCGCTGGCGAGACCGGCGATAACAGTGAGCCCCTCGGATGCGAGCAGTCGCGCGGCGTCGGCCGCAAAGCGCAGGCCTTCATCCGATGCTTCTCTCGAACCGACGACAGACACGCCTGGGTCGGGCTCTCGCAGCTTGCCTTCATAGAACAGGAATGGCGGGGTTTCTCTGATTTCCAGCAGCCGCTGCGGGAAGTCCTCGTCGAGGACTGTCACAAGGTGGTAGCCGGCCGAGCGCCACTGCCGAACGGTCTGTTGAGCGTCTTCGAGCCAGGCTTCGGTCTCGGAATCGGCGAACAGCGTGTCGCCCGGCAGTTCCGCGAGGGTGTCGATTGCGCTCCGTCTGGCGGCGACCTCTATCGCAATTTCATTCCAGCCCGCGCCACCCGGCCACCGCCGCAGGAGCACCAGCAGTGCTGCAAGCTCCAGATCACGAGGCTCCATGGGGTGAGCCGAGCTTGTGACAGGTGTCTGGCTGGTTGACCAGATCAAATCGGGAACAAAATCGACGACGAGTCCAGACTATCGGCCCGCATTGTTCGAACCAGCCGTTCGCCGCCCGGAAGCGGGGTTCGGCGAAATGTCAGTGGTGGCCTATAGCCTTCGACTGAGTCCTTAAGCGATCGTCCGCGGGCGTGGCTCAGCTGGATAAGGGGGATTACATATGGTCGACAAGAAGACCGTGTTCGTCGCGTTCGCGATCGAGGAAGAGCGTATGCGCGACCTGCTGAAAGGGCAGTCGCTGCACCCGCGCTCGCCGTACGAATTCATCGACATGTCGGTGAAGGAGCCGTACGACTCAGGATGGAAGGACAAAGTTCGCACGCGCATCCGTCGCTCCCACGGAGTCATCGCGCTCGTGAGCAAGAACTCGCTGACGTCCTCAGGGCAGAAGTGGGAGATCCAGTGCGCCAACGAGGAGGGCAAGCCACTGCTCGGCATCTGGGCCTATTCCACCGACCGTACGAACCTCGCTGGGGTCCGGACGGTGCCCTGGACCGACGCGAACATCGCCGGCTTTATCGACTCGCTCTGATGCCTAGGGACACGCGCAAGGCGCTCATCGTCGGAATCGACCACTACGACCAGATCCAGTCGCTTAGCGGCGCGGTGAACGACGCTTACACCGTCAAGGCCGCGCTGGAACGTCACGCCGACGGCACGCTCAACTTTCCCCAGCCGAGGCTGATGACGGCCACCGGCCCGGGAGCAGCGGTGTCCCGCACCGACCTGCGCGAGGCGGTCCAGGAGCTGTTCAAGGACGATGCCGAGATCTCGCTGTTGTACTTTTCGGGGCACGGCTACATCGACGGGGCCGGCGGGTACCTATGTGCGAGCGACTGCGCCTCCGGGCACGACGGCCTCTCACTCAACGAGGTGATGGCCTTCGCCAACAGGTCGCCGGCGAAGAACAAGGTGATCATCCTGGATAGCTGCCACAGCGGGGTCGCCGGCACCAACCCGGCCGCGGAGCAGGTTGCCGAGATTAAGGAGGGAGTCACGATCCTGACAGCGTCGACGGCTGAGCAGTACGCGATGGAGTCCGGTGGGTCGGGCGTATTCACGAGCCTGCTCGTTGATGCACTGAACGGCGCTGCGGCCAATCTCGTTGGCGACGTGACCCCCGGCAGCGTCTACGCGCACATCGACCAGTCCCTCGGCCCCTGGGCTCAGAGACCGGTGTTCAAGACGAACATCAAGAAATTCGTTTCGCTGCGGGAGGCAGACGCACCGATCGAGCTCGTCAAGCTGCAACAGCTCACTGTCCTGTTCAACCAACCGACCATGGAGCTTCAGCTCGATCCGAGTTACGAGCCCGAGCGCACAGGCAACGAGGACGACTCGGTCCCGCCGCCGGACCCGGCCAAGAGCGCCGACTTCGCGGTGCTGCAGGAGTTGGTCAAGGTGAACCTGGTCCGTCCGGTCGGCGCGCCGCACATGTGGCACGCAGCGATGCAGTGCAAGTCGTGTGAGCTCACCGTCCTGGGACAGCACTACTGGAAGCTTGTGAAGCAGGACCTGATCTGATGCCACCGACCGACGCGATCCGCAAGGTTCTGGAGAGCGAGCAGCTCGTCGACGAGCTTGCGGCGATCGAGCACGAGCGTTGGGCGCACTGGCAGCGGTACGTCCATGATCACTGCGAGCGCCAGCAAGATGGATCCTTGGTGATCCCGGCCGAGCTGGCTGCGCGCTGGGAAGCTCAGATCGAGACGCGGTACGTCCAGCTGACTGAGCGCGAGAAAGCCAGCGACCGGGAGCAGGTTCGTCGGTACCTCCCCGTCATCATCAATGCACTCACGCGATGACGGCACCACCGGCATTTGAGGAGCCGTCCGGGCTTCTGCACGCTACTGCATGCTCGCGCCACATCTGCGAAATCCAGAGAGGCGTGCCGGACCCGCATCGAAGATGGAGCACGATTGTTCGCCGGGATCAGATCTGATCAACCGTACGGTTCTCGGATTCGCCACGAAAAGCGGAAAAACCCGCTCGCCAAGTGGGCGGAAATCGCAGAAGACATAGCTCAGCAAGGTGTCACTTCGCCAACGGAAAGCGGAACCTACAGGCGCCGCTCCCCGTCCTGCCAGCCTCATACGGCGAGGTCAGCGATTTAGCCATTACGCCTTCGTGTGGGAGCCCTGCCGGACTTGTTGAACCTCATCGCGGACCTGGCCGGGCGTGGCGTAGGGCTGCGATCTTTTGCTGAGCGCATCGACACCACCAGCGCGACAGGACGATTGGTGCTGAACGTGGTCGGCGCTGGCCGAATTCGAACGGGCTCTGCTGCACGAACGCACCATGGCCGGCGGCGTCGCCGCCCGGGTGCGCAGGGGAGGACGTCCCCCGCGCACTCACCGCAGCCCAACTCATGGCCATGAACCCGACGATGAACCACTGCGCGATCGCCAACCATCGACGGTCGGCATCCGCCGCCACGCCATGACCGTGCCCATCGCCCTCGCCGTGGGCGTGGGCATGGCCTTTGTCGCGGCCGGGATCGCTCGTCGCGACGGCGCCGTGCGCGGTCTTTGGTGACGACCCGGCGCCTGGGTGTTGCGGGTCCGTGGTCACGATCACTCCTCAAATATTCCGAACGTTGCTGAGCGGCAACACCATCCGCACTTCATGCCCAGCTGCGCATGAATACTCAATGAACTACTGGGCGGCGGCGTCACGGCTCGTGGCGGTGGTCGCGGGGTAGGCGTGGACCAAGGCGCTGGATAGTTTCGGGACGGCGTGGGTGAGGGTGTGTTCGGCCTCGTGGGCGATGCGGTGGGCTTCGGCCAGGCTGAGAGTGGGGTCGATGTCCAGTTCGGCGTCGGCGTGCAGCCGATGCCCGAGCCAGCGCATCTTCACACTGCGCACCGCGGTGACCCCCGGTTCCGCGGCCAGTGCCGCTTCGGCGGTGTCGACCAGTGCGGGGTCCACTCCGTCCATCAGCCGGCGGAACACGTCACGCGCCGCAGTGCGCAACACAGCCAGGATGGCCACAGTGATGAGCAGACCCACGATCGGGTCGGCCAGCGGAAACCCAAGTGCCACCCCGGCCGCACCGAAGAGCACGGCCAGTGATGTGAATCCGTCGGTGCGGGCGTGCAGGCCGTCGGCGATCAGTGCGGCCGAGCCGATTTGGCGTCCGACGCGGATGCGGTAGACCGCGACGAGTTCGTTGCCGAGGAACCCGATCAGGCCAGCCGCGGCGACCCAGCCGACGTGCTCGATGGGGACCGGGTGGATCAGCCGGCGCACGGATTCGACCCCCGCGATGATCGCCGACAGGGTGATCATCGCGATCACGAACAGCCCGGCCAGGTCTTCGGCACGCCCGAATCCGTAGGTGTATCGCCGCGTCGCAGCCTTGGTGCCCAACGCGAACGCGATCCACAGCGGGATTGCGGTCAGCGCGTCGGAGAAGTTGTGGATGGTGTCGGCCAACAGTGCGACCGACCCGGAGATGACCACGATCACCAGCTGCGCGATCGACGTCGCGCCCAGAGCCAGCAGGCTGATCTTGACCGCTCGAATGCCGGCGGCACTGGATTCCAGGGCGCCGTCGATGCTGTCGGAGGCGTCGTGGCTGTGCGGAGCGAAGATCTCCTTTATCGCGCCGCGAATACCCGTCGGGTGGTCGTGGTCGTGGTCTGGACCGTGGTGATGTCCCGCGCCGTGGCCGTGCCCTTGATCGTGTCCGGTGGAGTGTCCGTGTCCGTCGCCGGTGGGTTCGACGTCGTGGGTCATGGGCGGTGTTCCTTCGATCGGGCCGAATTCAGTTGAGCAGGGGTAGCGGGGTGCAGGGTGGCCAGATCGGCGGCATCACGGTGATGGCCCGGAACGCCCGGTCCGGCGTGCTCGGCGTTGAACACCGCATCGGTGACCAGTTGCCCGACGTGGTCGTTTTCCAGGCTGTAGAAGATCGTGGTGCCCTCCCGGCGAGTGCGGACAAGTCGCGCCATCCGCAGCTTCGCCAGATGCTGCGAGACCGATGGCGCGGGCTTGTCGATGTGGGAGGCCAGGTCACTGACAGACATCTCCCGGTCCACCAGCGCCCACAACACCTGAACGCGGGTGGCATCGGCCAGCATCCGGAACACCTCGACCACCAAGTCCACCTGATCGGCGGGCAGCCGGCGACCACACCCTCCACTATCTGCATTCATACGCAAATACTAGGAGCGGCGTGCAGGTGAGGCAAGACGCGGGGATCTCCCCGGCCCGAACTGTTGGGCTGGACTTTAAGGTCTTCGTCATGACCGTGGCGCGTTCCATCCTGCTGTTCGTCTTGGCGGCGATCGCCGAAATCGGTGGGGCATGGCTGATCTGGCAGGGGGTACGTGAACATCGCGGCTGGATCTGGATGGGCGCCGGGGTCGTCGCACTCGGGGTCTACGGCTTCGTGGCAACCCTGCAACCCGACGCGCAGTTCGGTCGCATCCTGGCCGCCTACGGCGGCATCTTCGTCGCGGGCTCCCTGCTCTGGGGAATGGCGTTGGACGGTTACCGTCCCGATCGGTGGGACATCACCGGAGCCCTCATCTGTTTGGCCGGCGTCGGCGTCATCATGTACGCCCCCCGAGGGGCCTGACTCGGCCCTTTCGACGGTGACGCGGCTACGAGGAGAAGTGGCTGGAGCCGCCCCTTTCGATTGGGTCTCAACGCCGTGGACGGCGTCGCCATCTTGGCGGTGCCACTTTCCTCCCCAACACCACCCACCAGGCAGGGCGAGCCTCAGGGGACAGAAACCACCCCATCAGGTCATGTTCGTCCGTGTCAGGCGATGCTCTCTGCGGGTCATATGTTCAACTGAGTCCACCGGTGCGCTGGGAAGTCATCACTAACCGACCGGTAGCCCCAGCAGGTAGGCGCCGACACCTAACGCGGCAGCGCCGGCCAACGTGGTGACGACACCGCGGCGCGCGACCAGCAGGGCCACCGCGGCCGCCGCCAGCACGCCGTACTGCCATCGCGACTGCAGAGTCAACGCCAGCGGAATCGCCGACCCGGTGATCGCCCCGATGACCGCAGGACCGGCACCACCCAGAAACGCCTGCACCCGCCCGTTGGCGTGCAGTGCGTCGAAATGCGGGCCACCGCCGATGATCATGACGAACGACGGGGTGAACGCGAGCAGGGCCGCCAGGAGGGCGCCACCGATCCCGGCCGCTGCGTAACCGACCACCGCCACCGTTTGCAACAACGGCCCGGGGGTGATCTGCCCCAACGCGACCGCGTTGAGGAATTGGCCGTCGGTCATCCAGTGATGGCGGTTGACCGCGTCGGTCTGCATCAACGGGACGATGACGAACCCGCCGCCATAGGACAATGCGCCGACCTTGAACGCCGTCCAGGCCAACGCGGGCAGCCCGCCCATGACCGGGCCCGCTGCGAGCAGAAGCACCGGCCACGCGTGCGCCGGGGTTCGGAACAACCTTGTGCGGGCGGCGATCTCAATGGCGCCGGCGGCGATCAACACCACCACCAGCCACGGTCCGGTCAGTGCTGCAGCGGTCGCGCCGACGACGAAGTACCCCACCCACCGCGCCCGCGCCACATGGACTGGACCGACTCGACGCCAACTCGCTGGGATCAGGCCCAGCGCCGCCTGCACCGCGACCGCCGCCACCGATGCACCGGCTCCGGCAGCCGCGCCGCGCGCCCAGCCCGGCGTACCACCGGAGAGGAAGAACGCCGCCAACGCCACGATCACCATCAACCCCGGCACGATGAATGCCACGCCGCCCACCAATGCGCCCCGCACCCCACGAAGTCGCCAGGCGGTATAGATCGCCAACTGGGTCGACGCCGGGCCGGGTAGCAGGTTCGTCACGGCAATCGCGTCCTCGAAGTCCTCGGCGCCCAGCCAGCCCCGCCGCGACACGCACAACTGGCGCAACATCGCGATATGCGTTGGCGGACCACCGAAGCCCAGACATCCAAGCCGGCCCCCCTGCGCGGCGATCGTCGCCAAACTCACCACCGCCGGGGCGGATCCCTCTTCGGTCTCCTCGGCCACCTGTGCCCTCTACCGTCGTCAAACCCTCGGCTCGTCGTCACCGCGCCAACGCCGAGGCAACATACGGCATCGGACACGACTGACGGGAGAGTCGTTCTCGCCCCGGACAAGCCACACACCGCTTGCAGCGCCCAGGTGGCCGTGACAGTCTGATTTGGCCCCAGTGGGACGGCTTGATCTGGCCCCGGCTGGGTGGCGGCGGGGTGTTGTTGTGACGGTCTGACGTGGCCCCACTTTGGTGACACGCCGTGTTGGTTATGACGGCTTGATTTGGCCCCACCTCAGCGTGGTCGGTGTCCGGATGGTCCGGATTGCCGGTCACGGAGGTCAGGCGTGCGAAGGGTGTCACGGGTGCAGCAGTTCGAGGCGATTCGGCGTGATCATCGGGTCGAGGGGCTCTCGATTCGGGGGCTGGCCGACAAGCACGGGGTGCATCGGCGCACGGTGCGCCAAGCGTTGGCCTCCGCGATGCCGCCGCCGCGCAAGACCGCCGAGCGGACAGCACCGCGGCTGGATCCGTTCAAAGCGGCCATCGACGAGATGCTGCGCAGCGATCTGGATGCGCCGAAGAAGCAGCGCCACACCGCGCGGCGGGTGTTGGCCCGGTTGGTCGATGAGCATGGCGCACAGGGGTTGTCGTATTCGACGGTGCGTGATCATGTGCGCAAACGCCGCCCGCAGATCCTGGCTGAGGCGGGCCGGCCGCTGGAGTTGGGGTACGTGCCCCAGAGCTATGAGCCCGGCGCGGAGGCCGAAGTCGATTTCCACGATTTGTGGGTGATCCTGGCCGGAATCAAAACCAAGACGACGCTGTTCACGATGCGGTGGTCCTACTCGGGCCGGGCGGCGCATCGGGCCTCGATCACCGCCGGCCAGGAGGCGTTCCTGGAAGGCCACGAGTACGCCTTCGCCCGGTTCGGCGGGGTACCGACCGGCAAGATCCGCTACGACAACCTCAACAGCGCGGTCACCACGGTGCTCTTCGGGCGCTCCCGGCAGGAGAACGACCGCTGGATCGCGTTCCGCTCCCACTACGGTTTCGAAGCCTGGTACTGCCAGCCCGGCCACGAAGGCAGCCACGAGAAGGGCGGGGTCGAAGGCGAGGGCGGCCGGTTCCGCCGCAACCACTGCGTACCGATGCCGACGGTCGCCTCCATCGACGAACTCAACGCCCTCCTTGCCGCCGCTGACGACGCCGATGACACCCGCCGGATCGGTAACCGCTCGACCAGCGTGGCCCAGGACTGGGCGGTCGAGCAAACCCTGTTGGCACCGTTACCGGCTGAGCCGTTCGACACCGCGCTGACGTTGACCCCGCGGGTGGACCGCTACGCCCAGATCATGGTGCGCTGCAACCAGTACTCGGTACCGGCCCGATTCATCGGACATCGCCTGCGGGTCAAACTCTCCGCCTCAAGCGTGACCGCCTATGACCGCAACCAGGTGGTGGCCCGCCACCAGCGGGCCATCGGCAAGGGCGCCAAAGTCCTTGACCTGGATCACTATCTGGAAATTCTGCTGCGCAAGCCCGGCGCTCTGCCCGGGGCGACCGCGCTGGCCCAGGCCCGGGCGGCCAAGGTCTTCACCGACACCCACGAGCGATTCTGGACAGCGGCCCGCAAGACCCACGGCGACGCCGCCGGAACCCGCGCCCTGGTCGAAGTGCTGCTGCTGCACCGCCGCCTTCACCACGCCGACGTGCTGGCCGGAATGAGCGCCGCCCTGGCGGTCGGCTCGGTCAACCCCGATGTCGTTGCCCTGGAAGCCCGCAAGGCAGGCGAGGACCACAGCAGCCCTGCCTGCGAGGTCGTCGTCGAGCTGATCCCGCGGCAAGCCCAGCTGCCCACCGACACCCGGGCGCTGCCCTGCATGGACAAATACGACGCCCTGCTCGGAAAGGAAACCTCATGAGCGCCCGACACACCCTGACCGAACCGGCCGCCACCGCCGCCATCGATCAAGGCTGCCGCATGCTGCGCCTGCCCACCATCCGCGACCGCTTCGCCGAGATCGCCGCCACCGCCGAACGCGAACACCAGACCTACCTCGGGTTCCTGGCCGAGCTCGTCATCGCCGAATGCGACGACCGCGACCACCGCCGCGCCCAGCGGCGCCTGCACGACGCCGGCTTCCCCCGACCAAAACGGTTGGAGAACTTCTCCTTTGAAGCAAACCCCGCGATCAACCCCGCCCTCATCGGCCAACTCGCCACCTGCGACTGGGTCAAAGCCGGCTACCCGCTATGCCTGATCGGCGACTCCGGCACCGGCAAAAGCCACCTGCTCATCGGGCTGGGCACCCGCGCCGCCGAAGCCGGCTACCGAGTCCGCTACACCCTGGCCAGCAAGCTGGTCAACGAACTCGTCGAAGCCGCCGACGACAAACACCTCTCCAAACTGATCACCCGCTACGGCCGCGTCGATCTCCTCCTGATCGATGAACTGGGCTACCTGCAACTGGACCGCCGCGGCGCGGAACTGCTCTTCCAAGTCCTCACCGAACGAGAAGAACGCTCCGCGATCGCGATCGCCTCCAACGAACCCTTCTCCGCCTGGACCAAGACCTTCACCGACCCCCGGCTCTGCGCAGCCATCGTCGACCGCCTCACCTTCGCCGGCCAGATCATCGAAACCGGCACCCACTCCTACCGACTCGCCCACGCCCGAAACACCATGCCCCCGAGCAAGACCGGGGCCAAATCAAACCGTCCTACCGGGGCCAAATCAACTTGACATAGCCACCCAGGCCCACTTCAGCGCCACTTAGGCTCCGGAGCCAAACGCTTAGCCGTCACAGCAGTCGCAGTGGTCCTGGGCGCCAACGGTCATGGGTCGCGTCGGGCTTGGGCAGCAGGTGTCGCCCCTCCAAGCGTTGATGCCTTCCTTCGCCGCGATCACGGCGATGATGAGGCCGGCGATCGGGTCGGCCCAGGACCAGCCGAAGAGGCTGTTGAGGCCAAGTCCGACGAGCAGGACTGCCGACAGGTAGGTGCACAGCAGGGTTTGTTTGGAATCGGCTACCGCTGAGCGTGATCCGAGTTCGCGTCCGGTGCGGCGTTGGGCCCAGGACAGCAGTGGCATCACCACCAGGCTGACCGCGGCCAGTACGATTCCCACGATCGAGGGCCGCGGCTCGGCGTAACCGGACAGGGCCCGCACCGATTCCACGCTCACGTAGGCGGCCAGGGCGAAGAACGACAGCGCGATGACCCGCAGTGCTGCTTTCTCCCGGGCCTCGTGGTCGGGCTTGGAGAACTGCCAGGCCACCGCCGCCGCCGAGGACACCTCGACCACCGAGTCCAGGCCGAACCCGATCAGCGCGGTCGAAGACGCATGGGCCCCGGCGGTGAGCGCGACCGCCGCCTCAATCACGTTGTAGCTGATGGTCGCGGCCACCAGCATCCGGATCCGGCGCGTCAGGACGAGCCGCCGGGTGGCGTCGGGCGCGATAGCGCTGGGATGCTCAACAGTCATCGGGATCCTCTGTGCAGCTGGCGATTCCGTAGGAGGGGCACAGGGCCACGGCCTGTCCGGTGGACTGCAGCACCGTCTCGGCGCTGGCCAGCAGGTCGATCAACGCGGGCTGGGACAGCCGGAACAGCGATGCCCGGCCCACCGGCTCGGAGTCGATCAGGCCGCACTCTTTGAGGCAGGCCAGGTGCTTGGACACCGTGGACTGGGCCAGCCCGATTTCCTCGACGAGTTCGCCGACCCGGGCCTCCCCGATCGCGAGGCGGCGCAGGATCGCCAGCCGGGTGGGATCACCCAGCGAGCGGAACAGAGCGGCCGCCGGCGCCAACTCCACCCTCGTCACCGCACCGGACATCGTATGGATCGCCATTGGGCGATGTTATCGGCATTTAGTGACATTTGGGTCGAACCGGCGCATGCTGGAGATATTGGGGGCGCCATCCCGGGTTAACCCACGGAGGGGGTTGGTGATGTGCGGTAACGGAGGTATGTGGCACCACGGCTACGGCTACGGCGGGTGGGGTTGGGGTAGTTGGGTTCTGAGCGCGATCGTCCTGACCGTGTTCTTCGCCCTGGTTATCACCGCGATCGTGGCGGCGGTGCGCTACCTGGGCGGCCCCGGGCACCACCACGGACCGGCGGCTCCTGGCCCACAGCCCGGACGCAGACCCGAAGACCTTCTCGCCGAACGGTTCGCCCGCGGAGAGATCGACGATGAGGAATACCGGCGACGCATCGTTGTGTTGCGGGAACACCAGTGAGTACGACCATGAACCACAACCGTCTGCGGACTGGCCTGTTGATCGGCGCGGCCGCACTGGCTCTCGGGATCGGCACCACCGCCGTGATGGCCGGTGCCGGAGCCGGACCCGGCTTCGCCCCGATGGCCGGGCCTCCCGGCTACGGCGGACCGCTGCCCGCCCAGCCCGCACCCTGCACACCCCCGGCGCTGCCCGGAGCGGTCGTTGACGTCACTACCTCCGACATGGGCGCCATGATGGGCCCCGGCATGAACGGACCCGGCATGAACGGCGGACCCATGATGGGACCCGGAATGATGGGACCGGGCATGAATAGCGGACCCATGATGGGCCCCCAAGGAGCGTGGCCGAACAGCCCCGGTATGGGGATGGGCATGATGCGCCTGACCATCAACCCGACCTCGGTGCCCGCCGGCCAGGTCTCGCTGCGGGTCGCCAACAACGGCTGGCTGCCCCACGAAGTCGTCGTCATGCCGTTGGGCCCGGGCCAGAACCCCGGCCAACGGCCCGTCGGGGCCAACTGGGAAGTCAACGAGACCGGCAGCCTCGGCGAAGCCGCCCACACCTGCGGCGCCGGCGAGGGCGATGGCATCGCACCCGGAACCATGGGCTGGACCACCCTCACCCTCCAACCAGGACGCTACGAACTGCTCTGCAACATCGCCGGGCACTACGGCTCCGGCATGTACGCCGAACTCGACGTAACACCGGCGCGATAATCAAGACCTAGGGCCTTCAACGGCACTGAGGCCCATGCCTTTCGCTGTCGCCCCAGCTCAAATGAGCTGGCGCATCGGCGTTTTCCTGCACCGTAAGTTAGGTGCGGTAGTTCGGCGTCGGCCGCGAGGAATCCACCGTTGCCGGGTGGGCGCCGTGTCGAAAACGTGACAAGGGAGTGATCGAATTGCTAATGCGCGCTTACTCTTTCGCTCGCCGAATCACCAAATACAATCATTTTGCCGACCTTGTCATTTCAACGGGAGAGGGAGCCATGCGGGCGGTAGCTCAACGTGTTCTCGCAGTGATCGTGACGGCGACGAGTTTGGTTGCGGGCCCGGCCGACGTCAGCCTGGCGGCGACCCGCGCTAATGCCTATGCCATCGCGTCGGTTCTACCCACGCCGGGCGAGGTGGTGGGTGTGGCGCACCCCGTGGTGGTGACGTTCACAACGCCCGTCGACAACCGGCCTGCGGCCGAGCGTGCCCTCGACGTCACGACGGTGCCCGCGATGACCGGCACGTACCAGTGGCAGGGCAGCGACGCCGTGCAGTGGGTTCCCGACCGATTCTGGCCGGCGCGGACCACGGTCGCGCTGTCGGTGGGAGGCCGGTCCACGACCTTGACCACGGGTGCTGCTGTCGTCGGTGTGGCCAACATCTCGGAGCGCACGTTCACCGTGACCATCGACGGAGTCGATTCGGGACCACCCGTTGCGCTGCCGGCGCCTCACCACCGGCCCCGCAGGGGAGAACCGGGTGTGTTCCCCGCCTCAATGGGTCGGCCGGAGTACCCGACGCCCGTCGGGACCTACACGGTGCTGGCCAAGGAACGCGATGTGGTGATGGATTCGAGCAGCGTCGGCATCCCCATCGACGCTCCCGACGGATACCTGCTCACGGTGGACTACGCCGTCCGCTTCACCAGCCGTGGCCTCTTCGTGCACTCCGCTCCGTGGGCCGTCAATTCGCTGGGGTTAGAGAATGTCAGCCATGGCTGCGTCGGCCTGAGCCTCGAGGACGCCGCGTGGTACTTCAACACGGTCAACGTTGGTGACCCGATAATCGTGCAAGAAAACAGCATTGAAGTCCCGCGGTCAGTGCCGTCCTGACGAGGTTGCGCACGATTCGTGGAGCCGATGACGAGAATCGAACCTGCGTGTCCGCAATCGCCGGCAGCCGAGTTGACCCATCTTGGGGACTCGGCAGCCAACACAGACGAGGTTTGCATCGAATGTTCCCACGAACCCTGGTTATCACCGCGCTGAGCTGGATCCTGCCACTCCTCGCCTCCGGCGTAAGCCAGCCGACCGCGACGGCGGCGTGTGAACCGTCAAACGGTGAGTGCGCTATGCGCGAGCGAATCGCGGAGGCCGAACATTACCTTGCGACCCGGCCCGGATCGGACTCGTGTTGCGCGATCGCGCGACAGGTGCCAAGTACCGCAACGCCAATGCCGGCACGCCCATCTGGACGGCATCGACGATCAAACTGGCGATGGTCGCCGACCTGCTCACTCGCGAGCGGACGGGCGCGCTTCGGCTCACCGATGCCGACCGGCGCCAGATGGTCGCGATGCTGCGCAGTTCCGACAACGCGGCGGCGGACGCATTGTGGTCGCATTAGGCGGAACGGCTCAGGTCTTCAACGCGAACTTCCGGCGCTACGGCATGCCAAATGTGCCTCCCCAGAACGGATTCGGTGACCTGTTCCCGTACTGGGGATTCCAGAAGGCCACCGCGGACGACTTCGACGGACTCATGAACTACGTCCTGACCGGCCTCGCGCCGGCCGACGCTGCTGCGGTGGCTGCGGAGATGCAACGCGTCGACGGCCAGCAGCAGTGGGGAGTCTGGGGCGCCGGTGCTGCGATGACACCGGGCAACAAGAGCGGCTGGTCACAAGAGCAAGGTGGATGGGTGGTCAACTCCGTTGGCTTCGCCGGGCTGCAACAGCGATACACCTTGGCGGTCATGAATGCGCTCGGCGATGAGGGCGGCTACGACGACGGTGTCGCCACGACAACGCAACTCAGCCGCATCCTGCTAGCGGGTCGATGATGCTCGAATCGAGATTGCGACCCTGAGGGGTGTGGATGACCACAAACGACATCAATCGTGCCGGGTAAGTACGTTGGCAAGTGGACTGCGGATGCACGGTCTCGATAGCCTGCTGATGAGTGCTACTGGACATCGAAATGAGGAAACGTGAATACCGTAGCGCGTGCATTGGTGGTGGCCGTGGTCGCGTCCGCGTGTTTGGCTTCGGGAGTTGGGAACGCCGCGGCGCACACCGCGCTCGCGGGCTCCGATCCCGTTGATGGTGCCACTGAGGGAGCGGCCCCGACCGTCGTTACCTTGACCTTTACCGAAGACATCAACCCGACGTTCGCCAACGTCGTCGTGAACAGCAGTGATGGTCGCAACTGGGTCGCAGGCACCCCGGTGGTGGCAGGTCCGGAGATCCGCGCCTCTGTAAGTCCCAACCTGCCCGAGGGTGGGGATTACACGATCGGGTACCGCGTCGTGTCCGAAGACGGCCACCCGGTGTCGGGCTCCGTCAGTTTCACCGTCGCCGGGACGCCCGCGCCCGCCGAGCCGGAGTCACCGTCGCCCGGCGCCTCACAAACGACAAGCGCCTCACCAACGGCCACGGCCCCGCCCACGTCCTCCGGCCCCCTCGGATCGGACACCAAAGGAACTGTCATCACCGCGGCGGTCATCGGATTACTTCTCGGCGCGGTGATCGCGTTCTGGCAGTCACGGCGGCACCGACGGAAAGTCATGCCCCCCGAATGAGCCGCCCTCCGCACACTGGGCTGGCCCGTCATCGATCCGCATTCCTGGTTGGGACGTCGTCATTTCAGCGGTCTGCAGAACCGGTCGGCCAAACACTGACGTGGCGCGTGCTCGGCCGCCGTCAAACGATGGCGTCGCCAGCATGAAGTCGGTTGGTCCGCAATCCGAGATGGTCTGGAGGAACCGGCGTGTTGCCCGAGCGGCAGTCCACTGACGTCTCAGTAGGCGGTGGCGGCGCGCATAGCGTGGCGAAGCAACCAGGCCCCCCAGCTGCGACGGATCCGTCGCGGGCCGGGGCTGACTCGCGCACGCCCGGTAAGCCTGACGCCGACCGCCCCGGGGCGCATGGTCGCTCGCGGCAACTCCTGGGGCTCGCCGGGGTCACCGCGGTGCTGGGGCTGATCTACTTCGCCGACCTTGTTGTGACGTCAGGAGCGGTTCCTCGGGGGGTGACCGCGGCGGGTGTGCAGATCGGCGGCATGAACGTGGACGACGCCGAGCAGCGACTGCGCGCTGAGCTCGCCCCGCGCGCCCCGCGACCTGTGGCCATCACCGTCGGGTCAGCGCCCGGTGAGATCGACCCGACGAACGTGGGGCTGATGGTCGACTGGGCGCGCACGGCGCAGGAGACCGGTGCCCAGCCGCTCAACCCGATCACGCGCATCACGTCGTTGTTCACCGAGCGGGAGGTCGGCGTGGTCTCCACGGTTGACGACGAGGCGCTGACCGCTGCGCTGAAAGAACTCGCACCGACCGTCGACAGGAGTCCGGTCGAGGGCTCGGTCGGCTTCGTAGACGGCAGGCCGGTTCCGGTCGACCCGCGTGCGGGCCAGAAGCTCGACGTGAACGCCGCAGCCGCAACGCTGAAGCGTGACTGGGCGACGGGTCAGGCTGTGGCGCTGCCGGTCGTCGAACTCCCTGCGAGTACGACGGCCGATGACGTGGCCGCCGCAGTCGACCAGGTCGCGCGACCCGCGGTGTCGGCGCCGGTCACCGTGGTCGGCGACGGCGGCGCACGGGCCACGATCACCACGGAGGTCGTCGCCGCGGCACTGGCCTTCCGCGCCGAGGCCGGTGCGCTCGTACCGGAGATCAACCTCGCCGCCATCGCCGATGCGCTCCGACCGCAGCTCGCCGCCTCGGAGATCCCGGGCCGCGACGCGGCGCTCGACTTCGCGTCCGGGACGGCGGTGGTGGTGCCGTCGCAGGACGGTCGGGGCATCGACTACGAGACCACGCTGGCGGATCTCCCATCCGCGTTGACCGGCACCGGTGATCGCGAGATCGCCGCCGTGTACGCCGACCAGCCGGCACGATTCACGACTGCGGATCTAGAGGCACTCGGCGTCCCAGGTGTCATCGGCGAGTTCCAAACCAGCGGATTCGCCACCGACTCCGGGGTGAACATCAAGCGCGCAGCGGGGCAGATCGACGGCGCGGTGGTCGGGCCGGGCGAGACGTTCAGCCTGAACGCGGCGACGAACCCGCGCAGCACCGCGGCCGGCTACGTCGAGGCGGGCGTGATCGAGAACGGCCGCCCGGCGCGCGGCGTCGGCGGTGGCGTCTCGCAGGTCGCCACCACGTTGTTCAATGCCGCGTACTTCGCCGGCATGGTTGACGTCGAACACCAGGAGCACAGTTTCTACATCAGTCGTTACCCGGCGGGTCGGGAGGCGACTGTGTCCGGCGACGACATCGACCTGAAGTTCCGCAACGACGGTCTGGCGGCGGTGTTGATCGAGACCGAGTGGACGCCCAGTTCGGTCACGGTGCGACTGTCGGGGGTCAAGCGCTTCGAGGTGACGTCATCTCAGAGCTCACGGACCAACGCGACGACCCCCAGCACGGTGACCATTCCTGCTGGCCAGCAGTGCAGCACCAGCGGCGGAACGTCCGGGTTCACCATCACCGACACCCGCACACTGCGCGAGATCGCTACCGGGGCAATCCGTACCGAGACGCACACGGTTCGGTACGACCCCGCGCCGAAGGTCGTGTGCGGGGCTGAGCCAGGGAGTACACCTTGACATCGATGTTGAGCATCAGGTGCTCGCCCACGCATGGGTGCCGCCGCGGGACGTTCTCAACGCCTTAATAGCTGCCGCGTCAAAGCAAGAGCGGCGCCGCATTCTCGGACGCCGATGGAAGCGGATTGTCGCGGCGTGTCGTGAGGCGTCGAAACTACCTCCGAGGACGACGTCATTGAGTACCGGGGTCTTGCACTGAAAGTGATCGACATGTTGGTGGACGGGCATCCAGAAGGGGCTCAAGCACTCGCTGCCAATTTACTCGACTCCATGTTGCGGGAGACACTCGACAAACAATCTGCCCGCCAAGTGACCGATCAGAGCGAGAGGCTTTCAATAGACGCCCTGCCGTTGCAGGCGTCGATGGTATTCGGCGGAATCTGGTTCTCCCACACCGAGTTCCGCAGTAGTCGGGGCAACGCCACCCCACGCGGTTTCAGCCGACATGGCAACGTCCCCAGCAACCTCGGCTACAGAACAGTGGGCGCGCTTTCTGCGACGGGCCGTACAGCTGAATCAGTGTTGTGCCAAGCGAAGATGCAACGGCGACCCGACGTACCACCGTCGCCGATGGCCGGCCGCTATTCCCTCAACGCTTGTTGAATCGCCGCCGACACATCCTGGTAGCTCTTGAATTCCAAGCGATGTCCATCGAGGAAAAAGGTCGGAGTGCCCTGGACGCCGAGCGCTTTACCGTCGGCGACGTCCAAGTTGATGCGATCGAGTGTCGCGGGGTCGTTGTAGGCCGCATCGAAGGCGGGCATGACGAGACCGAGTTCACTTGCAAAACTGCGGAATATGGAATCGGCTGGTTTCTGCTGCTCACCCCATTGACTCTGTGTCTCGTACATCTTCTTGTACATCGGCTCGAACTTGCTCTGCTGGGCTGCCGCCTCGACCGCGCGGGCAGCCCGCTCTGCGTTGAAGTGAGACGGGATGGGGAAGTAGCGGACGACGAAATTGACGCGGTCCCCGTATTCGGATCGAAGTTTCTCGACCATCGGGAAGGCCGCCCGACACCCCTCACACTCGAAGTCGAGGAACTCGACGACGGTGACGTCACTGTTCGGCACTGTGTTGAGGCGGCGGCTGTTGTCGCGAACCAGTTGCCCCACGTCATCAACCTGCACTTGCGATCCGGCGGAGGCGTCTCTATCTCGGGCCGAGAGGTAGACACCCGCGCCGATAACGAGGGCGACGACTGCGAAAGCCGTCAGCAGAATGCGCGTGAAAGGTGCCATTCGAGCAAGTCCTTCGTAGAAATCAGTGAACCTCTGATCTGAGGCAGGGCAGTGGGCCGTGCCCCCATGCCGGGTAGCGGGCTTGCGGGGATGCGTGCCGGCAGCAACTATATACGTAGATAGACCGTAGTTCTATCGGCGCGGCGGTGGATGGACAAGAACGAGATCAGGAAGGATCAATTTCCTCATCCCCCATAAGACTGTGGACATACTGTGCCCACTCGCCATGGCGGCCGGCATGGCCATCATGTTCGCAGTCATGCTCTGACGGGCATTTTCAGGCTGCGCAGCCGTCGCTGGGGCGCAGGTGTCCATGTCGACGTCCCCGAGAAGCCTTCTCGGGCAGCACGATCTCATCGGAGTCCGCGATCACAGTCTGGTCGGGATGATTCCAATCAGGGCGGCCCCGCCGCCACACGATCCAGGCGAATAAGCCCCCGGCGGCGAGCGGAGTGGGTGAGGACGCGGTCGGCAGTGACTCGGCCGGCGATGGCATCGGTGACTACATAGACCGACAGGACCGCGGTGAACGCGCCGAGAATCCAGGTCAGGCCTCCGCGACCGGCCGACCCGCCGCTGCAACCATCGCGACACCCAAGGCCGCCGACCAGGCGGGTGGATTTGTTGAGAACGTGGGTGGCCATCGCCGCGTGGGGATACCGAGGTGGGCTCCCAAGCCTTGGGTGACTGCCAGCGTGGACTCGCACGCCGATCACACCCGGTGACCTAGGAACCCGATGAAGAAGCAGTCACTGATCGCAACGGCACGGCAACTTCTCGCTGATGCCGTCACGGATGTACTGCAGGGGAGGGTGCGGCTCAGCACCGACGAGACCTCGTGTGACGGGATGCCCGGGCGATCTTCTCGAAACTCTCTCGCCTCGACACCGCCTCGACGCTGTCGCGGATTCACCGCGAGAGTGCTGTGCACGAGGGCAAAGACTATCCTTGGGTCGCGTGTCTGGTTCGCAGGTCGCCACCCAAACTGTGCGGTATCGGGAGCGGCTGTGGGTGCCGTGGTGGTGGTGGCCGATCGGCCTGGGTTTGTCGGCCCTGCTGGCCGCCGAGGTGAACATGGGCGTCCGCAATCTTCCCGACTGGCTGCCCTACGCGATGCTGGCCCCGGCGGCCATCGGCGTATTGCTGTCGCTCGGGCGGATGGAGGTGCAGGTCATCGGCGCGGGCGCCGAGGTCGAACTGTGGGCTGGGCCGGCCCACCTGCCGGCCTCGGTGATGACGCGATCGGCAGCCGTCCCGCGCTCGGCGAAGTTCGCCGCCCTGGGCCGTCAGCTCGACCCGGCCGCCTACGTGTTGCACCGCAACTGGGTGGGTCCGATGGTGTTGGTCGTCCTGGACGACCCCGACGACCCGACGCCGTACTGGCTGGTGAGCACCCGCCACCCCGACAAAGTGCTGTCGGCACTGCGCGATGGTGGTGAAGCCGCCCATGCGGGAAACCGCTGATCAAGCCTCGTCGGGCGAAGTCCCCGAACTCTGATCCGGGCCAATACCGAAGCAGGTGTTCGGGGCCCAGCCGGTTTCAGCGACGGCTTTGGTGCGTTGGGCGGCCGCCGGCTCTGGTGCCGCCGCCGACACCCGAACGTCGACGGGTGGACCCGGTGCCTCGCGGCGTAGCTCGCCGCGGCGGAATTGCCCGATCGGATCGCGGCTGTGCCTACCCCTGCCGCGAAGGTCCGCTTGTTCTGATCCCTCGCCGGGTGGGTTCTGGTCGCCGAGGGCGTCGATCACGGCTTGCAGTTTGATTGTGAGCTGTTGGGCGGAGACTCATTGCTGCGAGTCGCGCCGTACCTCCGTGGCCGCGGTCGAAGACGACCACGGTGTGGGCCAGTGCGCCGTCGACGAAGTAGGCGCGGCAGTCGAAGTCGTCCTGGATCGTGGTGCCGACTTCGCTGGGAGCGTTGGCCACACCGGACACGTTCAGCACGCTGATACGCGCGAGACGTCGACGCCCTTGAGCGGCTCGCTGGCGGTCAGCGAGGAAGAAGTCCCGACCGTTGATGTCGAGAGTGCTGGTTTCGGTGTGGACATCAGAGATCGTGGCTGTGTCGGGGAGACCAACCGCTTGAGCACGTCGGACTGGCAACGCTGTTGAGCTAACTGGTCGGCAGAGGGGGCAGAGTCGGCGGGCTTTCCCAGCCGTAGCGCGCCGGTGGCCACCGCTATGGTGCCCAGGGCCGCGCCGACCGCGATCACGGCGGCGGTCAAACAGCCATGGGCGCCGACTCGCCGGCCGGTCACCGTGGTGCTGGCCCACCGGCTCCCTGCTTTCCGAGCGAAAGTGGCGGTGGGTCGCCGACGAACAGTGCCGGAGCCTGTTGGGTGGTCGCGTCGGTTGCACCGCCGGCCAGCCACTGCGGCCAGGGCACTCCCCAGTCGCCGTTCTGCCATAATTCCAGCGGCGCCCCGCCGGTGTTACGGACCTCGACGACGTCGCCGGGCTGGGAGAAGTCGTAGAACCAGCGTGCGTTGTCGGCGCTGAGGTTCAGACATCCGTGGGAGAGGTTGGTGTTGCCCTGGGCCCAGACGGTGTCCTCGAGTTGGTGAAGGTAGATGCCGTCGGTGCTGATCCGGGTGGCCCAGTTGATGGTTTGTTTGTAGCCCAGCCGGGAGTTGATCGGCAGCCCGTAGGTGGAGGAATCCATGACGACGGGGTTGGCCTTGTCCATCACGGTGTAGATCCCGGGTTGGGTCCAGAAGCTGATGGTGCGACCCCCGATGGTCTCGCTGCCGCCCATGCCCATCGACGTCGGCATGGTGCGCACCAATCTTCCGTTGCTGAACACGCTGACCTGTTTGGTGATGTCATTGGCGATCGAGACGTGTGCGTCGCCGATGCGGAACGTCACGCCGGCGTCGGCTTGCCCGTAAAGCCCCCCACCGAGGGGGACGCCGTAGATGTTGGCCGCGACCGTGACGGTCGTTCCCGGGGCGTAGTAGTGCTGCGGCCGCCAGTGCGCGGTCGCGTCATTGACCCAGGTCCACGCGCCGTCGACGGGCGGGCTGGTGGTGACCCGCAGGGTGCGCTGGGCGGCGGCGCGGTCAGGGATCGGTTCATCGAAGCGTGCGACGACGACGGTCCCGATGCCGTAGGTCCCACCCTCGCCCAGATCCTGGTTGCCGGTGGTGGTCAACCGCACCGCGGCCTGATTGCCGGGCACCAGCGTGGTGAAACTCGACACCAGGGCCCGGGTGACGTCGTCGGCGCCCAGGCCGGTGGCGGTGACGGTGTAGGTGCGCCCGTATCCGAGCGGCACCGTGGGTTTCCACACGGTGTTGTCCGGGGTGGTCACTCCCTCGATGGGCTTGCCGGCGTCGTTGACCATCCTCACGCTCAGCAGACTTCCTGCGGTCGCGGTGACGGTAACCGGTGCGAGCGGATCGACGTTCTGCGCACTCGGTGCAAGGCTCATTGACAGTTCGACCGGAGCCGGCGGCACCACGGCGCGGGAGGCCAGAGGAGCCGACTCGGCGCGATGGGCACACAGCAACGGCGGGCAACTCAACGCACTGGGCATCGCGACCACCACGGCGAGCAGGACCGCCAGGTGCACGACCAGTAGCGCACGCCGCCGCAGATGCCTGGCTCCTGCTATCGCGGTAAGACGGCCCATACGTAACCCACCTCATCCTCCGAAAAGCATGTAGAACCTGTTCACCGTGTAAGCGGCGCCCAACAGCGTCACGGCGAGTTGCCCTGTCCGTTGCTGGTCGACCGGTATCACCCTGCAGCGCTTGATCACGAACGAAACCCCGCAGACGCGCTCCGCCACGACGCCGCCGACCTCCATTGTCCACAGTCGCGCCGGGTCATCGAGAAGGAGTGCACGACTTCGCCAGAATCCAGCCCGGCTGGGTACGGATCCAAAGGAAGCTCGCACAGTCTTACGCCCGCCCGCTCTCCACGTTCGACGACGTCAGAAATGTGGGGCGAATGTATTCCCCAGCCGTGCTTGCGGTGACGCCGCCCTGCCCTGGCTGGGCGGTTGAGGTGGTGCCGGAGTGATTCACCAGTCACCGTGACGAGCACGTCTGATCTGACCGACGGTGCAGTGCGCGAGGCGGTGGCGGCCGCGGGTTACGACGTCGGCACGCCCTCGCACTGAGGGCAATCGGCACCGTCACGGTGAAGGTGGCACCCCGGCCGGGGCCGAGGCTGGTCGCGCTGATGTGGCCGCCGTGGGCTTCGGTCAACGCTTTGGCGATCGCCAGTCCGATACCCGATCCGCCGTGGCCGCGGTCGCGGGCGGAGTCGGCGCGATA
>CAIOYU010000094.1 GCA_903862565.1 uncultured Actinomycetes bacterium
GAGGCAGCACGCCTCTGCGAGGGTCCGGTAGCCGACTCGTTCGTCGACGGCGACCGCAACCCGCCGGTGTTCCACCCGGACACCCACACGGTGACGCTGCCGGAGCCCTTCAAGAAGTCCGTGCACGCCTACATCGAGGCCGGCTGGGACAAGATCGGCCTCATCGAGGAACTCGGCGGCATGCCTGCGCCGAGGGCACTGATGTGGGCGGTCAACGAGCACGTGCTCGGCGCGAACCCGGCGGTATGGATGTATGCGGGCGGCGCCGGATTCGCCCAGATCCTGCACCACCTCGGCACCGAGGAGCAGAAGAAGTGGGCCGTCATGGCCGCTGAGCGTGGCTGGGGTTCCACCATGGTGCTGACCGAGCCGGACGCCGGTTCCGACGTCGGCGCCGGCCGCACCAAGGCGGTCAAGCAGGAGGACGGCTCGTGGCACATCGACGGGGTGAAGCGGTTCATCACCTCCGCCGACTCCGACGACCTGTTCGAGAACATCTTCCACCTCGTCCTGGCCCGCCCCGAGGGCGCCGGACCGGGCACCAAGGGCCTGTCGCTGTTCTTCGTGCCGAAGTTCCTCTTCGACACAGAGACCGGTGAACTCGGCGAGCGCAACGGCGCTTTCGTCACCAACGTCGAGCACAAGATGGGCCTGAAGGTCTCGGCCACCTGCGAGCTGACCTTCGGCCAGCACGGCATCCCGGCCAGGGGCTGGCTCGTCGGCGAGGTGCACGAAGGTATCGCGCAGATGTTCGACGTCATCGAGCAGGCGCGAATGATGGTGGGCACCAAGGCCATCGCGACGCTGTCCACCGGCTACCTCAACGCGCTCGAGTACGCCAAGGCGCGTATCCAGGGTGCCGACATGACCCAGATGATGGACAAGACGGCGCCGCGCGTGACCATCACCCACCACCCGGACGTCCGTCGCAGCCTGATGACCCAGAAGGCCTACGCGGAGGGTCTGCGTGCGGTGTACCTGTTCACCGCGACCTACCAGGATCCCGAGGTGGCCAAGGCCCTGCACGGCGTCGATGCCGACCTGGCGTTCAAGGTCAACGACCTCATGTTGCCGATCGTCAAGGGGTGCGGCTCCGAGCAGGCCTACGCCAAGCTCACCGAGAGCCTGCAGACCTATGGCGGGTCCGGCTTCCTGCAGGACTACCCGATCGAGCAGTACATCCGCGACGCGAAGATCGACTCGCTCTACGAGGGCACCACCGCGATCCAGGCCCAGGACTTCTTCTTCCGGAAGATCATCCGCGACAAGGGCCAGGCCCTGGCGCACGTCGCCGGGCAGATCGACTCGTTCATCAAGAACGAGGACGGCAACGGCCGGCTCAAGACCGAGCGGGTTCTGCTGGGCAAGGCCCTCGAGGACGTCCAGGGTATGGCGGCGACGCTGACCGGCTTCCTGATGGCCGCTCAGGAAGACCCGAAGAGCATCTACAAGGTGGGCTTGGGCTCGGTGCGTTTCCTGATGAGCGTCGGTGACCTGGTGATGGGCTGGTTGCTCCTGCGCCAGTCCGCCGTGGCGCTGTCCGCGCTGGATGCCGGCGCCTCGGGCGCCGACCGCTCCTTCTACGAGGGCAAGGTGGCAGTGGCTTCGTTCTTCGCCAAGAACTTCCTGCCGATGCTGACCAGCACCCGTCAGTCGATCGAGGCCGTCGACAACGAGGTCATGGAGCTCGACGAAGCGGCTTTCTGATCACTTCTCCACGACAGGCGTCGGCCTCGGGACTCAACGGTCCCGGGGCCGACGGCTTTTCGGGACCGTTTGCCCGCACCTGCGAAAAGAGGCAGCGACTGCCATAAACGGGCCCGATGGCCTTAGTCCCTTCCCAACTCCATAAAAGTTGTTACGGTGCAATCGTGACGGCGCCCCAGATCAACCTCGCTTCGCCCCCGGCCCCAGACCTGCCGCCCCGGGACGTCGCACCCGGAAAGGTCCCGAACACCACCGGCCAGACCCCGAACACCGTCGGCAACCGCAGTCCGCTGACCAATATCGTGGGCTCCTTCACCAAAGCCGGCAGTTACTACGCCCGCTCCTGGGGGGCCTACCTGGGCGGGAACCAGAACGGCTCCCACAACGAACTGCCGGTCGCGCGCCCGACCCTGTCCCTGGCAACCCACGCGCTGCGCGACGAACTGGTGCTCGTCGGGCTGCTCTGGCGTCGCCCGCTCAGCGACCCGGCCGCCTACGAGGAGATCAACGACGAGGTCGTCGCGGCACTGGACTTCTACGGCCGCAGAGGCTGGCTGGACAAGCCGCAGGACTTCTATGAGACCCCACAGGCGCCCGCCCAGGTCTCGGTCCGCTCCTTCACCAGCCGCGGGCGTACCCATGAGCGGCTCTCGTTCGACAGCGGTTATGCACCCCACCCCGGTGAGCCCGGGGCCGAGCGCTACATGACCTACACGGGCAACGACCGCGAGTACGCGCTGATGCTGCGCCATCCCGAGCCGCGGCCGTGGCTGGTGTGCATCCACGGCACCGAGATGGGCCGCGCCGCACTCGACATGACGCTGTTCCGCGCCTGGCACATGCACGAAGACCTCGGCCTCAACGTGATCCTGCCGGTTCTACCGATGCACGGCCCGCGCGCCAGGGATCTTCCGAAGGGCGCCGTGTTCCCGGGCGAGAACGTGATGGACGACGTGCACGCCACCGCCCAGTCCGTGTGGGACGTCCGCCGGGTGATCGCCTGGATCCGGTCCCAGCAGCCCAGCGCCCAGATCGGGCTGAACAGCATCTCCCTGGGCGGCTACGTCGCCTCACTTGTGGCCAGCCTCGACGACGACCTGACCTGCGCCATTCTCGGAGTGCCGCCGTCGAATCTCGTCGAACTGCTCGGAAAGCACTCTGGGCTTCCCAAAGACGATCCCCGGCGAATGACGCTGGATCTGGCCAAACCGATCGGCCGCATGGTGTCTCCGCTGTCCCTGCAGCCCAAGATCCCGGCGCAGGGCCGCTTCATCTACGCCGGGGTGGCCGACCGCATCGTGCATCCCCGCCAGCAGGTGATGCAGTTGTGGAACCACTGGGGCAAACCGGACATCGGCTGGTACCACGGTGGGCACACCGGGTTCTTCCAGGCCAAGCCGGTCCAGCGTTTCGTCGACGCCGCGCTGGTCCATTCCGGGCTGATCAACAGCCCCGACAGCGACAGCTGAAACAACTAAGCAAGGCCCTCTGCCGCTGGTGTCCCCTCCGCATCAGCGACATCCGGCCCGGTTAGCGTGGTGGACGCCCCACGTCACCGCCGGGTCGGGGGTTTCGGACGACGACGTGGGGCTGTCCACTTTCCTGATACCCGCTTTCCCACCGTGGTAAACACGCGCGCACTCAGGCCTCCAGAATCGCGGCCACACCCTGACCGCCCGCCGCGCAGATGGAGATCAGCCCGCGCACCGGCCGGCCCGTCTCGGCCTTCTTCTCAGCCAGCTGCTTGGCCAACTGGGCGACGATCCGGCCGCCGGTAGCCGCGAACGGGTGACCCGCGGCCAGCGACGAGCCGTTGACATTGAGTCTGGCCCGATCGATGGAACCCAGCGCGGCGTCCAGGCCGAGCCGTTCCTTGCAGTAGTCCTCGGACTCCCAGGCCTGCAGGTGCGCCAGCACCACCGAGGCGAATGCCTCATGGATCTCGTAGAAGTCGAAATCCTGCAGGGCCAATCCGTGGCGGGCCAACAGCCGCGGCACCGCATAGGTGGGCGCCATCAGCAGGCCGTCCTCGCCGTTGACGTAGTCGACCGCAGCCATCTCGCCGTCGACGAAATAGGCCAGCGGGGTCAGACCGCGCGCCGCGGCCCAGTCCTCGCTGGACAGCAGCGCCACCGAGGCGCCGTCCGTCAGCGGCGTGGAGTTGCCGGCCGTCATGGTCGCGTCGCCGGCCTTCACCCCGAACACCGGCTTGAGAGTGGCGAGCTTCTGCGCGGTCGAGTCGGCGCGTAGGTTGCTGTCGCGATAGAGGCCGAGGAACGGGCTGACCAGATCATCGAAGAAGCCGCGGTCGTAGGCGGCGGCCATCTTGCGGTGACTGGCCGCGGCGAGCTCGTCCTGGTCGACCCGCTTGATGCCCATCTTCTTGGCGGTGATCGCGGCATGCTCACCCATGGACAGCCCGGTGCGGGGTTCGCCGTTGGTCGGGATCTGGACGCCCACTGCGGCGGGCAGCACGCCCACCAGCTTGAGCCGATCGAGGTTCGACTTCGAGCGCCTCAGCGCCAGCAGGGAACGACGGAGGTTGTCGCCCAACGCGATCGGCGCGTCGGAGGTGGTATCCACCCCGCCCGCAGCGGTTACCTCGTAGCGGCCCCGGGCGATGCCGTCAGCCGAGACGATCGCGGCCTGAAGGCCCGTCCCGCAAGCCTGTTGGACGTCGAAGGCCGGGGTGTAGGGCGACAACGGACTGCCCAGGACGCATTCGCGCATCAGGTTGAAGTCCCGGCTGTGCTTGAGCACCGCGCCGCCGACCACGGCGTCGAGACGTTCTCCGCCGAGGTTGAACCGATCGGCCAGACCGGTCAGCACCGCGGTGAACATGTCCTGGTTCGACGCCTCCGCGTACGCGCCGTCCGAGCGAGCGAACGGGATACGGTTTCCGCCGAGGACGGCGACCCTTCGAAGGTTCTGTGCCATGGCCCCCATTCTACGCACCGTTCTTACTCTGGAGTAAGTTCGTGGTGTGCCTTCCGACCTGTTGTCTCAAGTCATCAACTCCGCGCCGGGATCGTTCCTGGCCAAGCAATTCGGCCTGCCCGCACCGGAGACACTGCGCCGCTACCGCCCCGGCAGTCCTGCACTGGCCGGGTCCCTGCTGGTCGGCGGGGACGGCCGACTGGCCGAGCCGGTTCGAGTCGCCCTGTCCGACGATTACGACATCGTGGGAAACAATCTCGGCGGCCGATGGGCGGACACCTTCGGCGGCCTGGTCTTCGACGCCACCGGCATCACCGAACCGGCCGGACTTCGCGGCCTGTACGAATTCTTCACCCCACTGCTGCGCAACCTCGGGCCATCGGCACGGGTCGTCGTGCTGGGCAGCACACCGCTTGAGGTGAGCGATCCCCACGAGCAGATCTGCCAGCGGTCACTGGAGGGCTTCACCCGGTCGCTGGGTAAAGAACTGCAACGGGGGGCCACCGCCTCCCTGGTGTACGTCTCCCCCGCCGCGAAACCTGCTGCGAACGGGTGCGAGTCGACGTTGCGCTTCATCCTGTCGGGCAAGTCGGCCTACGTCGACGGCCAGGTGTTCACCGTGGGTGCCGACGACTCGTCGCCGCCCGCTGACTGGGACAAGCCGCTGGCCGGCAAGGTCGGGATCGTCACCGGTGCGGCCCGCGGTATCGGGGCCACCATTGCCGAGGTCTTCGCGCGCGACGGCGCCGCCGTGGTCGCCATCGACATCGGGGGAGACACCGCGCAAGCTCTCGAACAGACGGCGGCGCGGGTGGGCGGTACCGCCCTGGCACTCGACGTCACCGCACCCGACGCCGTCGAGCGCATCACCGCCCACCTGAACGAGCACCACGGCGGCCGGGCCGACATCCTGGTCAACAACGCCGGCATCACCCGCGACAAGCTGCTGGCCAACATGGACGACGCCCGTTGGGACGCCGTCGTCGCGGTCAATCTTCTTGCACCACTTGCCCTTACCGAGGGACTCGTGTCCAACGGCAGCATCGGGCAGGGCGGCCGCATCATCGGCCTGTCCTCGATGGCCGGGATCGCCGGCAACCGCGGGCAGACCAACTACGCCACCACCAAGGCGGGCATGATCGGAATCGCCGAGGCACTGGCGCCCGGCCTGGCGGCGAAGGGCATCACCATCAACGCGGTCGCTCCGGGGTTCATCGAGACCGCGATGACGGCGGCCATCCCCTTGGCCACCCGTGAGGTGGGGCGTCGCCTGAATTCGCTGTATCAGGGCGGGCAACCCGTCGACGTCGCAGAACTCATCGCCTATTTCGCCAGCCCGGCGTCGAACGCGGTGACCGGCAACGTAATCCGGGTCTGCGGCCAAGCACTGCTGGGAGCCTGAGTCGTGGCCGGCGGTCAGCCCAACGGGCTGCTCACCATGGTCAAAGCGGCTGCCGGTGCGCTGCCGTTCATCCCCCGCCAGGACCGTCTGCCCGACCGGGTGGTGACCATCGCGGAGTTGCCGATCGACCGGGCCAACGTCGCGGCCTACGCCTCGGTGACCGGATTGAGGTACGGCGAAAACGTCCCGCTCACCTATCCGTTCGCGCTGACCTTCCCGGCTGCGATGGAATTGCTGACCGGGTTCGACTTCCCCTTCCCGGCGGTGGGCGCGGTCCACGTCGAGAACCGGATCACCGCCCATCGCCCGATCGCGGTGACCGACACCGTGGGTGTGAAAGCGCACGCGGAGAACCTTCGCGAGCACCGTAAGGGCCTGCTGGTCGACTTGGTGACCCACGTCAGCGTCGGCAACGAACCGGCCTGGCAGCAGGTGGCGACCTTCCTGCACCAGCAGCGCACCAGCCTGTCCGACGAACCCAAGCCGGAGCCGCCCAAGCAGGGAAAGCTCGCGGCCCCCAATGCGATTCTGCGGATCACGCCCGCGCAGATCCGGCGCTACGCCGCGATCGGCGGCGACCGGAACCCGATCCACACCAGTGCCATCGGCGCCAGGCTGTTCGGCTTCCCGACCGTGATCGCCCACGGGATGTTCAGCGGGGCAGCGGTGTTGGCCAACATCGAGGGCCAGTTGCCTGATCGGGTCGAATACGCCATCAAGTTCGGCAAGCCGGTGATCCTGCCGGCCGGCCCCGGACTCTACGTCGACAAAGTGGCGGACGGCCCGCGAACGGGTTGGGACCTCACGCTGCGCAACATGGCCAAGGGCTATCCGCACCTGACCGCGACGGTGCGTGCGGTCTAACCCTTCAGGCCCCGCCAGAACAGATTGATCAACAGTTCCGAGGCCTCGTCGACATCGGTGTCGCCCACGCTGACCCGGGCCGCCACCGCCTCGCCCGCGCCCACCAGGGCGACGGCCTTCATGTGAAAGTCGCTGTGCGGCTCGGGCTTACGCGTTCCGGTCTCCAACAGCCTGGCCACCAGGTCGATGACCTTCTCCCGGCCTTCACGCACTGTGTGCGCAAACGCCTGCGAACTGGTGGCCTGGGAGTAGATGACGATCCACGACGCCCGGTTGGCGTCGATGTAGTGCAGCACCGAGACGATGGTGCGGCGCAACAACTCCCGTGGGCTCTGCTTGAGATCCAAGTCCGCGCGCACCGCGTCGATGAACCGGGTCAGCTCCCGACTCAGGACGGCGGCGAACAGTTCCTCTTTCGAGCCGTAATAGAGATACAGCATCGGTTTGGAGATCTGCGCCGCAGCGGCGATGGCGTCCATGGACGTCTCGTGGTAGCCGTTGGCGGAGAACAGTTGCATGGCGGCGTCGAGCATCTGCTGCTCGCGCACCGCACGCGGCAGCCGTTTGGTGCCGCCGGCGCCGCCGGCCATCTACCCGCCCCGCCTATCCGCGCAAGCGATTAGCCACCGCAGCGGGCGCTGGGGCCCTTGACGCCGGCCATCCGCAGCACCGAACCCTCGACTGCGGGCAGAGCCAACTCGCCGGCGCTGACGGCCTTCTCCAACCGGTCGAGGACCGCAGGCACCTCGGCGGTGGTGATCCACAGCGCCACGTCGTTGCCGGCCTGCAGCGCCCGGAGCACCGCCTCGGCGACGCCGTAGCGCGACGAGATGGCGGCCATGCTGGACAGATCGTCGGTGAACACCGGGCCGTTGAAGCCCGGACCGCCGTAGCCGCCGGTGCGCAGCAGGTTGACCGCGGCCGCGCTCAGGCTGGCCGGGGTGTCGCCGGTCAGGCCGGGCACCTCGAGGTGGCCGATCATGACCGCGACGGGGGCCTCGGTGGTCAGCGTCTGGTACGGGATCAGGTCGCTCGTCATCAGCTGGTCCAGCGGCGGGGTCATGACCGCGCCGGCGGTGTGCGAGTCACCGGAGCCGTGCCCGTGGCCCGGGAAGTGCTTGAGCAC
>CAIOYU010000095.1 GCA_903862565.1 uncultured Actinomycetes bacterium
CGACGTCCCCGAGGAGAGCATCCGCCGGGAGGGCGCAATCCTGGACCGGACCACCTTCGAGGTGGTGGCCGTGCGGCTGCGCACCGAGTACTCCTGGAGTTGACGTACCCCTGGAATTGACGGGCCCCTAGCCGCCCTGGGTGATGTACGCCTGCAACTGGGCCTGCTCGTCCTGTAGTTCCTCCATCCGGTTCTTCACCACATCGCCGATGCTGACGATGCCGATCAAGCGGCCGGCGTCGAGCACCGGGATGTGCCGAATGCGGTTGTCGGTCATCAGTGCGGCGAGGTCATCGATGTGATCCTCGGGACCACAGGTGAGCACCGCCGTGCTCATGATGTCGCCCACCTGCCTGCTCAAGAGGTCCGGTCCCTGCTGGTGCAGTTGGCGCACGACGTCGCGTTCGGACACGATGCCCACGACGCCGATATGTCCCGAGTCGCTGCTCGGGCCGATGACCACCATGGCGCCGACGTTGTGCAGCGCCAGATCGGCCAGCAGGGCGCTCACCGTGGTCGTCGGGGTCACAGTGGCCACCGACGACCCCTTGTCGCGCAGAATGTCCGCGATACGCATGGCCGCCTCCTGTGACCGATATCACAACAGGCTACGTCGCCCCGGCGCGGGGCGGAAGTCCTCCCGCACCAGCGACCGGGGTATGACAGTCAGATGATTGAAATCACCCTGCTCGGCACCGGCAGCCCGATCGTGGACGCGAACCGGGCGGGTCCGTCGACCCTGGTTCACACCGGCGGGAGCAGCGACCCGGGAGGGCAGACATTCCTGGTCGATTGCGGCCGGGGCGCGCTGATGCGGGCCGCAGCGGCCGGGGCGCAGGCTCCCGGGCTGACCGCCCTGCTGCTGACCCACCTGCACAGCGATCACATCTGCGATCTCTCCGATGTGATCACCTCCCGGTGGATCGGAACACTGGGCCCCAACCCGCTACCGGTGATCGGCCCGCCCGGCACCAGGGCCGTCGTCGACGCCACCCTGGCAGCGCTGGCCCCCGACATCTCCTACCGGATCCACCACCACGCCGACATCACCGAAGGGCCCCGCGTCGAGGTCCACGAATACACCGACGGTCAGGTCTGGGATACCGGAGGCGTGCGGATCACCGTCGCACCGACCGATCACCGCCCGGTGGAGCCCACCATCGCCTTCCGTATCGAGTACGGCGGCGCCTCGGTGGTCCTGGCCGGCGACTCCGTGCCGTGCGCCTCGCTGGACGAATTGGCCCGTGGATCGGATGCTCTGGTGCACACAGTGATTCGCAAGGACCTGGTAGCACTGATGCCCGCCCAGCGGATCCGGGACATCCTGGACTACCACTCCTCGGTCGAACAGGCTGCTGCGACAGCCGCCCGGGCGGGTGTGGGCACCCTTGTGCTCACCCACTACGTCCCGCCACTGGCGCCCGGCCAGGAGGACCAGTGGCGGGCCCTGGCGGCAACGGAGTTCAGCGGCCGGGTTGAACTGGGTGACGACCTGCTGCGCGTGTCGGTAGGAAGCTAAGCGAGCCTTGTCATCTCGACGACCACGTCGAGATCGCTGGAACCCTCACCCAGGTAGATGCCCTTCAACGGTGTCACGTCGGCGTAGCTGCGGCCGAATCCCACGCTGACGTACTGCTCGTTGATCTCGGTGTCGTTGGTGGGGTCGTAGTTCCACCAACTGCCGGTCCAGGCCTGAATCCAGGCGTGGCTTTCGCCCCGGACCGACTCGCCGACCACGGCGTCGGACTTGGGATGCAGGTACCCGGAGACATACCGGGCCGGAATGCCCATGGCGCGCAGCAGAATCAGCGAGAGATGCGCGAAGTCCTGGCAGACTCCCTTGCCCTCCTTGAGGGCATCCAGGCCGGAAGTGTGCACGCCGGTGGTGCCGGGCACGTACTGCATCTCGCTGCGCACCCAGTCGACGGCCGCCAGCACGGCACCGTGCGGGTCGCGGCCCTTGGCCAGGCGGGTGGCCACCCGGTCGATCTGCCTGCCGGCCGGGGTGTAGGACGTCGGGGAGAGGACTTCGTTGAAGCGGTCGGCCACCGCCTCGGAATCCAAATCGGCCCAGCCGATGTTGGCCGCCGGCGGTTCGGGCTTGTCGGTTTCGACGACCGAGGCAGAGGTGACTTCCAACTCACGATGCGGCGCATGGAGGTCGAAGGCCGTCACCGCCGTACCCCAGTAGTCGATGTAGCGGTAGGACCTTGTCGCAGGCGATGTTTCGACCCGGTTGACGATCACGTTCTGCCGGGCGTTCGACCGCGGCGTGATCCGGGCCTCGTTATAGGACGCCGTGACCAGGGTCTTGTACGCATACCCGGTCGCGTGCACCACGCGCATCCGCCACATCAGAGACCACCCTCCTCGGTGCGCGCGGCCAGTTCGCGACCCGCGTCGGTCCACGCAACCCACAGCGTGGGCCGGAAATACTGCAGCGCCAGCGCCTCTCCAACGTCACGGCAGGTGGCCTGAAGTGAGGCCAACCGGTCCTCCAGGTTGTCCAGCACCGCCCCGGGCCGGACGAATTCGAGTTCACTGCGGGCGCGGCCGAGCAGCCTGCGCGCCTCGGCGCCGGGGCCGATGCGGTCGGCGGGAGTCTTGATCAATTCGTCGAGACTGTGTTCGGCGAGCCGGAGCGAGTAGAACGTCGAACGCGGGAAAAGCCGGTCCAGAAGCATGAATTCGACCACCCGATTGGCATCCAGCACGCCGCGGTGAGTGCGCAGATAGGTATCGTGCGCCCCGGCGGCCCGCAGAACGCTCACCCATGCCGGGGAGGACGCGCTGTCCCCGACGCGGGACAGCAGCAGCCGCACGGTCATGTCGACCCGCTCAATGGCCTTACCCAGCATCAGGAACCGGTAGCCGTCGTCGCGGGACAATGTCGAGTCGGACAGTCCGGCGAACATGGCCGCCCGACCCTCGATGAAGGTGAAGAACTCATGCGGTCCAAGCCGGCGGGCGGCCCGCTCCCGCTCACCGAGTGCGTTGTAGGTGGTGTTCAGGCACTCCCACATATCACTGGAGATGACCTCGCGGGCCGAGCGGGCGTTCTCCCGGGCGGCGCTGATGGCGTCGACGATCGAGCAGCCACCGGGCAGTCCGCGGGCGAAGGCAACGAGATGGGTGAGCGACCACAGGTCCAGCTTGGTCTGAGGCGGCTCGATACCCAGCACCTGCAACAGGATTCGCGAAGCGTGGTCGGGATCGACGCTGGAATCCTCGAGCAGTTGGTGCACCGTCACATCGAGGATGCGGGCGGTGTCGTCGGCGCGCTCGACGTAGCGGCCGATCCAGTACAGCACCTCGGCGTTGCGTGCCAACATCACTGGTCTCCGCTCTGCTGTTGCTGCTGTTGTTGTTGCTGGTGTCCGGTCATGGCCTGCTGCTGCAGCGGATGCATATCGGCCCCGGTCAAGCCCGTACGCGGAAGTGTCCGCACCACCTGCGCGGCAGCGAGTTCGCGTGTCGCAGGAGAGGTTCGGGACGCCAGCACCCAGGTGTCCTTGGAGCCACCGCCCTGGCTGGAGTTGACCACCAGCGACCCTTCGGGCAGCGCAACCCGCGTCAGTCCGCCCGGCAACACCCAGACCTGTTCGCCGTCGTTGACGGCGAAGGGGCGCAGGTCGACATGGCGCGGTGCCAGGGTGTCGCCGATCTTCGTCGGCACCGTCGACAGCTGCACCACCGGCTGGGCGATCCAGCCGCGGGGGTCGGCCTGGACCTTGCGGCGGATCGTGGCGAGTTCCTTCTCGGTCGCGCTGGGCCCGAACACGATTCCGTAGCCGCCGGATCCCTCGACCGGTTTGATCACCAGTTCGTGAATCCTGTCGAGTACCTCGGTGCGCTCACTGTCGAGCCAGCAGCGCAGCGTGTCGACGTTGGCGAGCAGGGGCTTCTCGCCGAGGTAGTAGTCGATGATGGTCGGGACGTAGGTGTAGACCAGCTTGTCGTCGCCGACGCCGTTTCCGACCGCACTGGAGATCACGACGTTCCCCGCGCGGGCCGCATTGAGAACACCGGCCACCCCGAGCACAGAGTCGGGGCGGAATTGCATGGGGTCGAGGTAGTCGTCGTCGATACGTCGGTAGATGACGTCGACCTGACGTTCCCCACCGGTCGTGCGCATGTAGACGGCGTTGTCGCGGCAGAACAGGTCGGGGCCTTCCACCAGTTCGACGCCCATCTGCCTTGCCAGCAGGGAATGCTCGAAGTAGGCGGAGTTGAACGGGCCGGGCGTGAGCACGACCACGGTGGGATCGGACTCGTTGGTGGCCGCGGCGTTGCGCAGGGCTCTGAGCAGATGCGACGGGTAGTCGTCGACCGCCCGGACCCGGTGGGTGGCGAACAGATTGGGGAACACCCGGGTCATGGCCCGGCGGTTCTCCATCACGTAGGACACACCCGACGGCGAGCGCAGGTTGTCCTCCAGCACCCGGAACGTGCCTTGGGCATCGCGGACGATGTCGATGCCGGCGACGTGGATGCGGACACCGTTGGGCGGGCTGATGCCTGCGGCCTCGCGATGGAAGTGCTCGCAGGAGGTCACCAGTCGGCGCGGGAGCACGCCGTCGCGAAGGATCTCCTGATCGCCGTAGATGTCGTCGAGGAACCGTTCGAGCGCGATGACCCGCTGGGTGATGCCGGCTTCGAGTTTCGCCCACTCCGCTGCGGCGATCACGCGCGGGACGAGGTCCAGCGGGAAGGGCCGTTCCTCCTGGCCGGACAGGGCGAAGGTGATGCCCTGGTCGACGAACGCCCGGCCCAGGGCCTCGGACCGCGCGCCGAGGTCGGCGTTGTCGGTCGGCGCCAGTTCGGCGAAGATCGCCTTGTAGGGAGCGCGCACCCGGCCCTGCCGGTCGAACATCTCGTCGAAGGCCGCGGCGTACGGGCCGAGGTCGCGATACCCGACGAAGATGTCGGAAGCGTCGTCGTCGAGGCTCGGCTTGGCCTGGGGCGCCGGGCTGCTTCGAGCGCCAGTTCGCGTACTGGTGGAGGTCACCCGTCACATGCTGCATCAGAAACGCCGTTTTTGCAGGCTGACCGGCTCCGCTTTGGGCCAGCCGTGTCCAAGCTGGTATCGTCGCTCAAGCGCCGCGAGGGCATCAGCCCCGGCAGACCAGACCAGCTTTCACCTGAAGGAACGAAACACGCGTGGCCAACATCAAGTCGCAGAAGAAGCGCAACCTGACCAACGAGCGTCGCCGTCTTCGTAACAAGTCGGTGAAGTCGTCGCTCCACACCGCCATCCGGGCGTTCCGGACCGCTGCCGCCGAGGGCGACAAGGGCAAGGCCGCTGAGCTGCTCGTCGCGACCGGCCGCAAGCTGGACAAGGCCGCCACCAAGGGCGTCATTCACAAGAACCAGGCCGCCAACAAGAAGTCGGCGCTGGCGCAGGCCTTCAACAAGCTCTGATCTCGGTAGCGGATCCCTGGTCCGCTCAGCGATCAGCGGCCAGTTCCGCCACTTTCCGCACGGTACTTTCCAGCACATAGTCAGCGCTGGCCGCTGCGCCCTTGACGTCGCCATTGAGCGCGGCCACCAGTCTGATCGCGGTCGCCACTTTGTCCCCCGACCAGCGTCGAGACTGTTTCTGCGCCTTCTGCACGCGCCAGGGCGGCATCTTCAGCTCCCCGGCCAGCCGGTAGGGGTCCCCCGACAGCGGCCCCACGCGGGCAATCGTGTGGATCGCCTCGGCCAGGGCGTCGGCGATCAGGACGTGCGCGACCCCACTGGCCATCGCCCAACGTAGGGCTTCGGTGGCCCCGGCGACGTCTCCCACCACAGCCTTGTCCGCGATATCGAAGCCGGTGACCTCAGCCCGGCCGCTGTGATAGCGCCGCACCGCCGCCTCGTCGACCTGACCGCCGGTGTCGGCGACCAATTGCGAACAAGCCGAGGCCAGCTCACGCAGGTCCGAGCCGACGGCATCGATCAGCGCAGCGACGGTCTCGTCGTCCGCTTTGACCTTCAGTGCCCGGAATTCGGCGCGTACGAAGGCGGCCCGCTCAGGGGCCTTGGCGATCTTGGCGCACGGGTGGGTCGTGGCGCCCAGGCCCTGCAACTGGCCCGCCAGCGCCTTGGCCCGCCCTCCGCCGGAGTGCAGCACCACCAGCACCGTGCCGGGCGGCAGATCGCCCGCGGCGGCGAGGATCATCTCGACGGTGTCCTTGCCCGCCTCGTCGGCGGACTCGAGGATGACGACGCGCTCGTCGGCGAACAGCGACGGACTGAGCAGTTCGGCGAGTTCGTTGGCCGAGACGTCGCCGGCGCGCAGTCGGTTGACCGGGATGTCGGCGGAGCCGGCCTCGGCCCGGGCCGCCCGCAGGATCGCCGCCACCGCCCGCTCGGCGAGCAGTTCTTCGTCGCCGAGGACCAGGTGCAGGCCGGGTGTCTCGCTCACGTGCTTGATCGTGTCACGCCCGACCGACGAGACCGGACACCGACCACGCCACCGCCACCAGTGCGAGCGCGACCGCACCCCGGCGGAACCACCGCCTGCGCCACAA
>CAIOYU010000096.1 GCA_903862565.1 uncultured Actinomycetes bacterium
CGTGAAGTCGCGCTACCTGGCGCTGACGCCGATGCAGCGTGCTGTGCTGGCTGCTCCGGGAACGCCGCCCCCATCGGTGCTCGCCGATGTCGCCCCGAGCAGTGACATCGCCGCGTTGGCCGCTCTGCCCTCCATCGGCGGTGGCGGAGGCGGTGCAGGTTCGGCGGCCGTACAGGCGGCGCTGACCCGGCTGGGCGATCCGTACGTGTGGGGCGGTTCGGGGCCAGGTGCGTTCGACTGCTCCGGCCTGGTGATGTGGTCGTTCCAGCAAGCCGGCATCTACCTGCCGCACTCAAGCCAGGCCCAGGCCAACGGCGGTACCGCCGTGTCGTTGGACCAGATGCAGCCCGGCGACGTCATCACCTATTACGGCGACGCCTCGCACGTCGGCATGTACATCGGCGACGGAATGATGGTGCACGCCTCCACCTATGGTGTCCCGGTGGCCGTCGCCCCGGTCAACAACGCACCGATCTACAACGTTCGTCGCTACTGAGCGCGGCAACCGGGGCATTTGGTCCGTCCTGGTCGCGGCCGTCCTCGTTCTCGAACTGGTCGCGGCGTCCTTCGTCATCGGTCTGGGCGGTCGGGGTGAAAGCCACACCGTCCGGCTGATCAACCTGGGCGGTGCCCGTTCCGAAGTCCTGCTGGCGCGCGTGGGCGCCGACATGGCGGGCGCCGTCGCGGCGGTGGACGGATTCTGGGGCAGCGACTGGCCCCGGGAGATCGTCGTCGTGGCCACCGGCTCTGCCGCCCAGTTCACCGCTGAAGCTCATCTGGATCCCGACCGGCAGTGGTCGGATATCGCCGCCGTGGCCGTGGCCGACGACGTCGACCTCGCCGATCGGCGGGCCGTGGGACAGCGGATCGTGCTGGCGCCGGGTGCCGCGGACATGACCGACCAGGCGTTGCGAATCGTGATGACCCACGAACTCTTTCACTTCGCCACCCGGGCCGATACCGCCCTCGACGCCCCGCGTTGGCTCACCGAGGGGGTCGCCGACTTCGTCGCCCGCCCGCCGGCCCCCCTGCCCCCCGGTGCTGCAGCGGTCACCACGCTGCCCACCGACGCCGCACTCGACGTGCCCGGGCCGGACCGCTCCACCGGCTATGACCGCGCCTGGTGGTTCGCCCGGTTCATCGCCGACCGCTACGGCGCCGACGGCCTGCGACGGCTCTACCAGGACGCCTGCGGACCCGGTCACGGCACGTTCGCCACCGCCGTCCGCGGGGCGCTGGGAGTCGAGTCATCCGTGCTGCAAACCCAGTGGGCCAGGTGGCTGACCGGCTAGCGTAGGCGGCAATGACACGGATCCTTCTGGTTACCAATGACTTTCCGCCCCGCCGCGGCGGCATCCAGTCCTACCTGGAGCAGTTCGCGACGCGGCTGGTCGCGGCCGGGGAACACGACCTGGTTGTCTACGCACCGAAGTGGAAGGGTGCGGATGACTACGACCGCCGGGCCCCGATGCCGATCGTCCGCCATCCCGGCACCCTGATGGTCCCGGAGCCGGGGGTTGATCGCCGGATGCGGGGTCTGATCGCCGAGCATTCCATCGAGACGGTCTGGTTCGGCGCGGCGGCGCCGTTGGCCCTGCTGGCGCCGCGGGCCCGTGACGCCGGGGCAGGGCGGGTGCTGGCGTGCACCCACGGGCACGAGGTGGGCTGGTCGATGCTGCCGGTGGCGCGCTCGGCGCTGCGGCGCATCGGGGAGGGCACCGACGTCATCACCTATGTCAGCAAGTACACCCGCGGCAGATTCGCGTCGGCATTCGGCCCGCGCGCGCGCCTGGAACCGCTGCCGCCCTGCGTGGACCCCGACCGTTTCCGTCCCGACCCCGTGGCTCGAGTCGAGTTGCGGACACGCTACGGCCTGGGTGAGCGGCCACTGGTCGTGTGCGTGTCCCGACTGGTGCCGCGCAAGGGGCAGGACATGCTGATCAGGGCCATGCCGGAGATCCGGCGCCGGGTCGACGGTGCTGCGCTGGCCATCGTGGGGGGCGGCCCGCACGCCGAAACGCTGCACAAGCTGGCCGAAAGCTGCGGAGTCGCCGACGACGTCGTCTTCACCGGTGGAGTGCCCGGGGAGGAACTGCCGGCCCACTACGCGATGGGCGATGTGTTCGCGATGCCGTGCCGTACCCGCGGCCACGGTCTGGACGTGGAGGGTCTGGGAATCGTGTTCCTCGAGGCCTCGGCGACCGGGGTGCCCGTGGTGGCTGGGAACTCCGGCGGGGCGCCGGAGACCGTCCTGGACGGTGAGACCGGCCGCGTGGTCGACGGCCGTGCGGTCGACCAGATCGCCGACGCGGTGTCGGACCTGCTGGCGGACCCGGAACTGGCGCGGCGCATGGGGGAGGCCGGCCGCCGGTGGATCACCCGGGACTGGAACTGGGCCACCCACACCGCCCGACTGGCTGACCTGCTGCGGGTGCCGGCCGGCGATATGTGAAGCTAGACCACGTGCACAGCATCCAGATCGCCGACGAGACGTTCGTGGCCGCCGATCCGGCCGCGGTGGGCCGTGCGGTTTCGGATCAGGCCGCCTGGCGGCGCTGGTTTCCGGACCTGGCGCTGACGGTGGTCGAGGACCGTGCGGACAAGGGTGTGCGCTGGACGGTCGCCGGTCCGCTGGTCGGGACGATGGAGATCTGGCTGGAGCCGGTGCTCGACGGCGTTGTGCTGCACTACTTTCTGCACGCAGAGCCCACCGGAGGGCAGCCGGCGGGAAGCCCGGCCAAGATGACCCACCAGCGCCGGGTCGCGGGCAAGCGGATGGCCTTCGAAATCAAGAACCGGTTGGACGCCTCGCGGCCGGTCGGCGTCGCACCCGGCGTCTGATATCCCGTCAGCCTCCCGCGTGCTGGGAGGGTACGGTTTTCGTATTCCGGTATGGGGAAATCACTCGGGGAAGCGGCGACAGTGGCGGACAGGACGGCGCAGACGATCTACGTCGACGCTGACCCGCGCACCGTGATGGCCGTCATCGCCGATATCGCCTCCTACCCGGAATGGGTGTCGGAGTACACCGAGGCCGAGGTCCTCGACGCCGACCCGCAGGGCTATCCGCTGCTGGCCCGGTTGGTGCTGGATGCCGCGGTACTCAAGGACACCATGGTGCTGCAGTACGACTGGTCGGCCGAACACGATTCGGTGCGCTGGTCCCTGGTCTCCAGTTCGCTGTTGACGGCCCTGGACGGCACGTACGTGCTGACCCCGAGCGGAGCCGGGACCGAGGTCACCTACGAGCTGTCGGTGGACGTCGCGATCCCGATGATCGGCCTGCTCAAGCGGAAGGCGGAGCGTCGGATAACCGGTACCGCGCTGATCGACCTTAAGAAGCGAGTCGAGGGCTGACGTGCGGATCAGCTTTTTCGTCGGCAAGGGCGGCGTCGGGAAGTCGACGCTGGCTTCGGCGACCGCGGTACGCGCCGCCCTGAGCGGCGACAGAGTGCTCGCGGTATCCACCGACCAGGCCCACTCGCTGGGCGACGTCCTCGGTGTGTCCGTGGAGCCCTCGGGCTCAACCGATCCGGTCCGGATCTTCACCGAGGAACGCGGCGGTGACACCGGCGGTGGGCATCTGGATGCACTCGCTCTGGACACCTTGGCACTGCTGGAGTCGGCCTGGCGCGTCGCCGCACCGGTGCTGGCCGCGCAGTTTCCCGCTTCGGATCTCAAAAGTCTTGCGCCGGAAGAGCTTTCCGCCCTGCCTGGGATCCAGGAGGTGCTTGGTCTGCAGGCGGTGGCCGATATGGCGAACTCCGGACGCTGGGACTGCGTGGTGGTGGACTGCGCTTCCACCGCCGACGCCCTGCGGATGCTCACCATGCCTGCGGCCTTCGCCGAGTACGTCGAGCGCTGCTGGCCGCGGCACCGCCGACTCAGCGCGACCGTGGAGGACGTCCGCACCGCGGCCACCGTCGCCCTGGTCGAAACCGTCAGCATCGGTGTCGAGTCACTCGCCGAACTGCTGAAGGACGGTGACCGGGTGAGCGCCCACCTGGTGCTCACCCCCGAACGGGTGGTCGCCGCCGAGGCGGTCCGCGCACTCGGATCGCTGGCCCTCATGGGCGTGCCGGTCGCCGAGCTCATTGTCAATCAGGTTCTTTTCCAAGATGATTCGTTCGAGTATCGCAACCTGCCGGAGCATCCCGCATTCGACTGGTACGCCGCACGGATCTCCGAACAGCAATCGGTGCTGGAGGAATTGGCTCGCTCGATCGGCAACGTCGAATTGGTGCTGACGCCCCATCTGGCCGCCGAGCCGATCGGGCCCAAGGCGCTGGGGCAACTGCTCGATGAGGCCCGTCTGCGGGATGGCTCGGCACCGCCTGCGCCGCTGCGGCCGATCGTGGACCGGGAGTCCGGCTCCGGGCTGGAGGCGGTCTACCGGATGCGGTTAGAGTTGCCGCAACTCGATCCCGGCTCGCTCAGTCTCGGACGCGCCGGGGACGACCTGATCATCGGTGTGGCCGGCCTGCGGCGCAGGGTGCGGCTGGCGTCGGTTCTGCGCCGGTGCATCGTCACCGATGCCGCCCTGCGCGGCAGCGAGCTGACGGTTCGATTCCGACCCAATCCGGAGGTGTGGCCCGTATGAGCACCTCTTCCGGCCACCCCGAGATCGGACCGGAACTGCGGGCGCTCGCCCAGGCGATCCTCGACCGTCTGGACCCGGCGGTACGCGCCGCCGCCGCGATGGCCGCCGAGACACTGCGAGGCCCGGGCCGCTGCCAGCAGGTCTGGTGTCCGGTGTGTGCCCTGGCGGCGCTGGCCAGTGGCGAGCAGCACCCGATGCTGACCGCGATCGCCGAGCACAGCGTGACGCTGATGGCGATGGTCCGGGCCATGGTCGCCGACCCGCAGCCCGAGCCGTCCGGGAATGAGGAGGCCCCGCAAAGTGCCCCGGCGGACGCTCCGGGTGCCCCGGCGGACGCTCCGGATGTCCCCGCGGGCGACGCGGGGCGTTATCAATCCATCCCCATCGTCATCGAGACCGAGACCATGACCGGGGAGGGAGTCGCCGTCCACAGTGGCGACGACTGAACTGCCGGACGGCTGAGGATCTGCCGTGAACGGCGTTGCCTGTGTGGTTCCCTAAATGCGTGCTGGGTAAAGTTGCCCCAACGCGACGTTGCACCGCTCGTTCAATCGTCGGCCGCCGAAGGAGGGCCCATGTGGTACTACTTGTTCAAGTACATTTTCATGGGCCCGTTGCTGGCGTTCCTTGGCCGCCCGAAAGTTGAAGGGCTGGAATACGTTCCGAGCAAGGGCCCGGCCATCCTGGCGAGTAATCATCTTGCGGTTGCCGACAGCTTTTACCTCCCGCTCGTGGTCCGTCGGCGAATCACGTTCCTGGCCAAGGCGGAGTACTTCACCGGCAAGGGCATCAAGGGCCGGTTCATGAAGTGGTTCTACACCGTCGCCGGCCAGGTTCCGATCGACCGCACCAACGCCGATGCCGCCCAGGCCGCACTCGACACCGCACAACGACTGCTGAACGAGGGCAAGCTGCTCGGGATGTACCCCGAGGGCACCCGCTCGCCGGATGGTCGCCTCTACAAGGGCAAGAGTGGGCTGGCCCGGCTGGCGCTGGAGACCGGCGTACCGGTGATCCCGGTCGCGATGATCGGCACCGACGTCGTCAACCCGCCCGGGTCCAGGATGTGGCGATTCGGACGTGTGACGGTGCGATTCGGCAAGCCCATGGACTTCTCCCGTTTCGAGGGTCTGGCGGGCAACCGCTTCATCGAGCGGGCGGTGATCGACGAGGTCATGTACGAACTGATGAAGCTGTCCGGCCAGGAATACGTCGACGTCTACGCAGCATCGCTGAAGAAGGGTGTGCCGGGCGGATCGTCGAGCGCTAAGCCGGAAGCCGTGACCCAGTCGACGTCGCGGATTCCGGAGACCGCCGCCGGATAGGCGTCGGCGTCGTGACCGTCAGGCCCGCGACGGCGATGACGGCCAGCGCCCACCACACGTAGGACATGCCGAACAACTGGCGCCACCACGGCGCCGCATCCTCGTGGTGTTCGGGAAGCAGGTAGATCGGCGGCCACACCATCAGGGCGAGGCCCACCGCGCTGACCACCGCCAGCGCCGAATTCCGCCGGCGGTAGGCCAGAACGGTCGTGACGATCACGGTGGGCAGTGCCCACACCCAGTGATGCGACCACGACACCGGTGAGACCGTCAGGCCGAACAACGCCACACACATCAACCCCAGTGCCGGCTCATCGGCGGCCAGGACCCGTCGCACGGCCCAGATCGTCAACCCCAGCGCGGCGAAACAGCCGGCCGTCCACAGCAGAAACTGGCCGGTGTCGCCCAGTCCCAACCGGGCCACCGCGCCGGCGATGTTCTGATTGGTGTTGAGGGTCGCCGTTCCGATCCGGTCGGTCTGGTGGATCGTGTGCGTCCAGTACTCCCGCGAGTCCTGCCAGGCCAGCGCTGCACCGACCAGGGTGGCCGCGACGAACGACGCGACGGCGGTCAACACAGCCCGGCCGTCACGCCGCAGCAGGAAGTACAACAGGAACACCGCCGGGGTGAGCTTCAGCGCGATGGCCAACCCGAGCAGTGTCCCGCGCGGCCACGGGGTGCGCCGCGGCAGGCAGTCGGCGATCACCAGCGTCATCAGCACGACGTTGACCTGACCGAAGGAGAAGTTGGCTTCGATGGGCTCCAGTGTCACCGCCGACAGTCCGGCGATCCCGGCGGCCAGCCACCCGCACCGGGCCGGGTCGACGTTCAGCGCGCTCAGCACGATCCACACCGACACCGCCAGCAGGACCAGCGTCGTCACCGTGATCGCCGCACTGGCCACAGGAAGGGGAACCAGCGCCAACGGGCTGAACGCGATGGCCGACAGCGGTGGATAGGTGAAGGGCAGATCGATCCCGCCCTGGGTGTGGAAACGCGCACTGTCGGCATACAGCGGCAAGTGCTTCAGCCAGGCCTCACCCCCCATCCGGTAGACGTCGACGTCGATCCGATAGCGGGCGTGTCCCAACAACTGCCAGCAGGCGTTCAGAACCAGCGCGACGACGGCAGACTGGGCCAACCGCCAAGCGACGGTAGCCGGGCGGCCGGTGCTGGGATCCCTGCTCATGACGCGCACCAGCCTATCCGGGACCGGGAGAGCGCCGCGATGGGCGTAAATTGCCAAGCCGTGCACCACGCTGCGTTCTTCGGCACTGGCCACGCCGCGTATTTCGGCACTCGCCTCGACCTCCGTCTGGATTTGGTGGCCCCGGGGCGGGGTCCGCTGGCGTGGTGTCTGATCGCCTTCATCCTGACCTTTTTCGTCACCAGGTCGATCACCCGTTACATCCGGGCGACGGCCGGTCACACCGGTCCGAGAAAGTGGTGGCAGCCACACAACATCTCCGGCTCAGGGGGCCTGCACATCCACCACGCGGTGTTCGGGGTGGTCCTGGTCCTGATCTCCGGAGTCGCCATGGTGACCATGTCCTCGTCGGGAACCAAGGGGCAGTTCACCGCAGCGGCGATCTTCTTCGGTATCGGCGCCGCCCTCCTGCTCGATGAGTTCGCGCTCATCCTGCACCTCCAGGACGTCTACTGGTCGGAGGACGGCCGCACCTCGGTCGACGCGGTGTTCGTGGCTGCGGCGGTGGCCGCCCTGCTGGTGCTGGGGTTCAACCCGCTGTCGATCTTCGACGTCGGCATCTGGCACGACGCGGACTCGACCGCGGCCAAGGTGAGCGTGATCATGCTGGCGGTGCTCAACCTGGCGCTCGCGGTGGTCGTACTGCTCAAGGGAAAGCTCTGGACGGGGCTGCTGGGCATGTTCTTCACCCCGCTGCTGCTTGCCGGTGCCATCCGGCTGTCCCGTCCGCACGCCCCGTGGGCGCGCTGGCACTACCAGGACAAGCCGGAGAAGATGCACCGGGCGCTCAGGCGTGAGCGATACGTGCGGCGGCCGTTCGTGCAGGCCGACCTGTGGCTGCAACACGTCATCGCCGGCGAGCCACGCTTCCCCAGCAACGACGAGGTCAACGCCGAACTCGACAAGCAGATCCATGCGGCTCCCGCTCCTGCGCAGCAGAGCCAGGCCGGGGGAACAGGGGACAACGCGTAATGCGGTATTTCTACGACACCGAGTTCATCGACAACGGCCGGATCATCGACCTGATATCCATCGGCGTGGTCGCCGAGGACGGTCGCGAGTTCTACGCGGTCTCCGCCGAGTTCGACCCAGAGTCCGCAGGCCGCTGGGTGCGTACCCACGTCCTGCCCAAGTTGCCGCCGCCGGCGTCGCAGTTGTGGAGATCGCGCCGACAGATCCGGGAGGGCCTCGAGTCGTTCTTCGGCATCGACGGGCCCGAGCCGATCGAACTGTGGGCCTGGGTCGGCGCCTACGACCACGTCGCGCTGTGCCAGCTGTGGGGGCCGATGACCAGCCTTCCGCCGCAGATCCCGCGGTTCACCAGGGAGTTGCGCCAGGTGTGGGAAGACCTCGGGTGCCCCCGAATGCCCCCGCGGCCGCCCGACACCCACGACGCGCTGGTCGACGCCCGGCACAACCTGCGGCGCTACCTGGTGATGACCGGCGCCGATTCCTGACCTGGCTGAGGTCGGGAGGCCACCCGGTGCCGGGCTACCATTGTCGGCGTGAACTGGACCGTTGACGTTCCGATCGACCAGTTGCCGGCGCTGCCGCCACTGCCGACCGAGCTTCGTGCGAGGCTCGATGCCGCCCTGGCCCAGCCGGCCGCCCAGCAACCGAGTTGGGACGCCGGCCAGGCCAAGGCGATGCGCACGGTGCTGGAAAGCGTGCCGCCCGTCACGGTGGCCTCCGAGGTCGAGAAGCTCTCCGGCCAACTGGCTGCGGTGGCCCGCGGCGAGGCGTTCCTGCTGCAGGGCGGTGACTGCGCCGAAACGTTCGCCGACAACACCGAACCGCACATCCGGGCCAACATCCGGACCCTGCTGCAGATGGCTGTCGTGCTGACCTACGGGTCCAGCATGCCGGTGGTGAAGATGGCCCGCATCGCCGGCCAGTACGCCAAGCCGCGCTCCTCGGATATCGACGCACTCGGGCTGAAGTCCTACCGCGGGGACATGATCAACGGATTCGCCCCCGACGCTGCGGTCCGCGAGCACGACCCGTCGCGGCTGGTGCGCGCCTACGCCAACGCCAGCGCGGCGATGAACCTGGTGCGGGCGCTCACCTCGTCGGGCCTGGCTTCCCTGCACTTGGTGCACGACTGGAATCGCGAGTTCGTCCGCACCTCGCCTGCGGGTGCCCGCTACGAGGCGCTGGCCAGTGAGATCGACCGTGGCATGCGGTTCATGGCGGCCTGCGGGGTCAACGACCGCAACCTGGACACCGCTGAGATCTACGCCAGCCATGAGGCGCTGGTCATGGACTACGAGCGTGCAATGCTGCGGCTCTCCGACGAGTTCGGCGAACCCAAGCTGTACGACCTGTCCGCCCACTACGTCTGGATCGGGGAGCGCACCCGTCAACTCGACGGCGCCCACATCGCGCTCGCCGAGGTGATCGCCAACCCGATCGGGGTGAAGATCGGCCCGACGATGACACCGGAGCTCGCCGTCGAGTACGTCGAGCGACTCGACCCGCACAACAAGCCGGGACGGTTGACGCTGATCAGCCGCCTGGGCAACCACAAGGTGCGCGACCTGCTGCCCCCGATCATCGAGAAGGTGCAGGCCACCGGTCATCAGGTGATCTGGCAGTGCGATCCGATGCACGGCAACACCCACGAGTCCTCCACCGGATACAAGACGCGCCACTTCGACCGGATCGTCGATGAGGTGCAGGGCTTCTTCGAGGTGCACCGGGCGCTGGGCACTCATCCCGGTGGCATCCACATCGAGCTGACCGGGGAGAACGTCACCGAATGTCTCGGTGGCGCACAGGACATCTCCGACACCGATCTGGGCGGTCGCTACGAGACCGCCTGCGATCCGCGGCTGAACACCCAGCAGAGCCTGGAGTTGGCGTTCTTGGTCGCGGAGATGCTGCGCGACTGACCCCTCAGTGGCCGGCGAGGCCGGTGAAGTTCAACCCCACCGTCCACGCCGCGGCGGCCACCACCCCGGTCAGCACCAGCACGGTCAGCACCCAGAAGAGCACCAGGCGTCGGGACCGCTGGCGTGCGTCGACGAATTCGTCGATGTCGATGCCCGCGAACTGCTGAGCGAACCCGGGCTGGTCCGCGGCGTCGTCGGAGTCGTGTTCGGCGGGCCAGTCCGCCTGCCACTCCGGGTCGTCGGGCCTGGTGTACCCCGGGGCGGAATCCGGGGAGAACTGACGCGTCGGCTGGCGGACACCGTCAACGCTGGCGACGCCAGGTGGCCCGGCGGGCGGGGGAGTCGGTGTCCTGCCGGGCTGGTGAATCAGCGCTGTCGCGGCGGCGTGCGCAGCGGAGTTCTTCGGGGCCGGGACGCGGAAGGCCGGCAGCGCCAGTTCCCCGGCGATAACCTCGAGTTCGGCGGCCATCTCCGAGGCGTCGGCGAAGCGCCCCGCGGGGTCGATGGCCGTCGCGTGGGCGATGAAATCGTCGAACTGCGCCGGCACCCCGTCGATCATCGTGCTGGGCGGCGGCACCTCGCGGTCGAGTCGCTGATGGGCCACCGACAATGCGTTGTCACCCCGGAAAGGGACTGTGCCGGTGAGTAATTCGAACACCATGATGCCGGCGGAATAGACGTCGCTCCGCGGCCCGGTGGGCGTGCCGGCGACCTGCTCGGGGGACAGGTAGGCGGCGGTGCCGAGAATGACACTGGTGGAGGTGATGCCCGCTTCGGCGACCGCTCGCACCAGTCCGAAGTCGACGAGCTTCACCTCGCCCTCGTCGGAGATCAGCACGTTCTCCGGCTTGACGTCGCGGTGCACCAGTCCGGCCCGGTGCGCGACCCCGAGGCCGCTGAGCACCGGGCGCAGCGCCGCCACCACCGCATGGGGCGGCATCGGTCCGCGTTCGCGCAGCAGTTCACGCAGCGTCCCGCCCTCGACGAGTTCCATCACCAGGAAGGGGTGGGCGCCATCCTGGCCCTGGTCGTAGATGGCGACCAGGCCGGGATCCTTCAACCGGGCGATCGCGCGGGCTTCACGCTGGAAGCGGGTCAGGAACTGACTGTCCCCGGAGTAGCGGGCGTCCATCACCTTCAGCGCCACCGGGCGGTCGAGTCGGATGTCCAGTCCGCGGTAGACCGTTGACATGCCCCCGCTGGCAATCGGAGCCTGCACGCGATACCGGCCGTCAAGCAAAGCTCCGACAAGCCGGTCCGGTGTCACGCCGATCATCCTAGATCCGGCTCTAGACTGTGCCGGTGAGCAGCGTTCCGGCGGGTGAAGACGTCCTCGATCCCAACGAGCCGGTCTATGACCTTCCCGAAGTGGCCCAGTTGCTGGGCGTCCCGGTGACCAAGGTGCATCAGCACCTGCGCGAGAGGCACCTGATCGCGGTGCGGCGCAACGGAGTCCCGGTCATACCGCGAGTCCTCTTCACCGAGTCCGGCCCGAGGTCGGCCACGGTCGTCAAGTCGCTGCCCGGCCTGCTCGCCGTGATGCACGACGGTGGCTACCGCGACACCGAGATCCTGCGCTGGCTGTTCACCCCGGACCCGTCCCTGACCGTGACCCGCGACGGCGAGCGTGAGTCGATCACCAATGCGCGTCCGGTCGACGCCCTGCGTTCCCACCAGGCACGCGAAGTGCTTCGGCGGGCTCAGGCTATGGCGTACTGAGGGTTCTGCCGGTCTCCCACATCAGCGGCTCCTCGCGGCGCAGCGAGTGCCAGGCTGCCACCGCGCACCCCGTGGCCAACAGCACGTGCAGCCACGAATACATGCCATGTGAGCCGTCCGGCTTGAAGATCACCATGATCCACGTCGAGAACCCCGCGATGAGCGCGATCGCGGCACGGGACTGCGCCAGCGCCGACACCACCGCCAGCGGCCAGGTGTAGTACCACGGCAACGCGGCGGGTACGAACAGCACGACGACGATCATCGCCCCGAAGATGCCCTGCAGCGCCTCGCGGTCGGTGTGCCGGAATCGCCACCACAGCAAGGGAAGCGACACCAGGATGATGCCCGCCCCGATCAGGCGGGTGACTTCGAGTACCGCGTAGAAATTGACCGTCACCCCGAACATGCCGCCGATGGTGCTGATCAGGTTCGCCGTCGCGGTGGGGATGGTCAGCCAGTTGATGATCTTCACCGAACCCGCCAACGCGGTGAGCCAGCCCAGTCCCACTCTCGCGGACAACGAGAGCACCGCGAACACGGCGATCAAGGTGGCCACCGACCCCGCGGAGGCGATCAGAAACGCCCGGAGGCGGCTGCCGGCGAGATGACGCATCCAGACCCACACCATGAACGGCAACGCCAGTACCGCCGTGGCCTTGACCGCCACCGCGACCGCGACCAGGGCTGCACCGGCGACGTGCTGCCGGGCGAAGGTCAGCGCGATGCCGGCCATCATCAAACCGACCATGAGCATCTCGTTGTGCACCCCACCCATCAGGTGGATGATCACCAGCGGGTTGAGCACGCAGATCCACAGCGCCACGGCGCCGCTGGCGCCCACGTGGCGGGCGATCCTCGGGGCAGCCCAGATCAGCAGGATCAGCCCGGGCAGCATGCACACGCGGAACAGCATGGTGCCGGCCACCACATGGTTGCCGACGACCATGGTGACGAACTTCGCGACCAGGATGAACGCGGGCCCGTAGGGGGCCGTGGTGGTGGTCCAGATCGAACTGACGTTGTCCAGCAGGATATTCGGGTTCTCGATCGGCCCGACGACGTAGGGATCGAATCCGTCGCGCAGCAGCGCGCCCTGGGCCAGGTAGGAATAGGCGTCGCGGCTGAACAGCGGCACGCTGATCAACAGCGGGGCTAGCCAGAACCCGGTGGTGGCGATCATCGCGAACTCGCTGCCGGGCCGGCCGTCGACGATCCGGCGGCCGATCCACAGCCAGGCGGTCAGCATGACGACCACGCCGGTCCACAGCAGCAGCGACGACACCACCAGCCCGTGGCCGAACCGCAGCCAGGACATCGCCACCGACTCCAGCACGGGATCGTGCTGACGGGTACTGCCGGCGCCGAGGCCACCGATGGTGATCAGTGCCGCGCCGAGAAGCCCGAGCAGGGCGGGTCTGCCCTCGTCCGAGCGGGCGAACTCCCTGAGGCGGGTCACCGTGCCGGTGTGCGCCGGTGCTGCGGGGGACACGTCTAGGCCGACCGGTTGGCGGCCAGTCCGGCCAACTCGGCGAGGCCCACTTTGGCCGGGGCGTTGATCGGCGCGCTGTCCAGGGCGGAGAGCGCTCGCCGGGTAAGCAGGCCGATGCGCTCCTCGACCGCGGACAGTGCACCCACCGACTCGATCACGTCGCACAGTTCGCGCACCTGACGGTCACTCAGATCGGTTCCGACCGACGACCGCAGCAATTCCGCCCCGGCCGGGTCGGAGCGTTCGGCGCGATCCACGGACTCCGCGAGCAGCACGGTTCGCTTCCCCGACCGCAGATCGTCTCCCGACGGCTTTCCGGTGACCGCGGGGTCGCCGAAGACACCGAGGACGTCGTCGCGCAGTTGAAAGGCGATGCCCAGGTCGGTACCCAGGTCGTAGAAGGCGGCCTGGATCTCGGGACGGTCGGCGGCCGCGGCGGCCCCCAACTGCAGCGGCCGCGACACCGTGTACGACGCCGTCTTGTAGGTGTTCACGTTCATGGCGGAGGCGATCGAGTCGGCCCCGCTGCTCTCGGCGACGATGTCGAGGTACTGCCCACCCAGGACCTCGGTCCGGATGTCCGACCACACCCGCTGGACGCGGCGGCGCCCGTCCGCGGGCAGTCCCACACCGGCGACGATGTCGTCGGCCCACACCAGCGAAAGGTCGCCGAGCAGGATCGCCGCAGAACGGCCGAACTGCTCAGATGAGCCACGCCAGGCGCGGCCCCGGTGGAGTTCGGCGAAATGGACGTGTGCAGTGGGCATTCCGCGCCGGGTCGCAGAGTCGTCGATGACGTCGTCGTGCACCAGAGCGCAGGCGTGCAGCAACTCCAGCGCGGCGAACAACCGCAGGATCTCCTCGCCGACAACGTCGTCGGGCCCGGGTGTCACCGCCCGGTAGCCCCAGTACGCGAAGGCCGGCCGCAGCCGCTTGCCGCCGCGCAGCACGAAGTCCTCGAGAACGGCGATCAGGCCGTCGTAGTCGGACCCGATATAGGCCGCCCCGGTGCGGCGATCGGCCAGGTAGACCTGGAGTTCGTCGGTGACGGCGCGGGCGAGTTCGGCGGCCGACGGCGCTGCCGTTTCGGTACTCAGCGCAGTGCCCCCTTTCTCTGTCGGGTCCAGCCTAGATGTGCTGGTCTCGTGCGGGGTCGTCCCGTTCGGTGACGTCGTCGTCGGCACCGACGAAGCGCAGGGACGACTGGTCGCGGTCCCGCCAGGCCAGGAACCCGATCAGACCGGACACCAGCAGTGCGGCCACCATCAGCCAGGTTGCGGCAGCGGTGAACGACCGGGTACTCGGGTCGGTGTAGCGGGCCTGCGCGCTCAGGGTGCTCACCACGCCGGGTTTGAGTTTCCACTCGATGACGCCGGTGTCGATCCGCTCGCCGTTGGTCGAGGTCACCTCGCCGGGGAAGGCGGCGCTGAACGTCACGTCGGCGTCCGGGTCGGTGACGTTGGTCAGGTCGACGCGTCCTTCGAGGATCACCAGGTTCCCGGCCCGGCGCAGCGAGATGTCCACACCGGTGGCATCCCGGCTGAGGTCGGCCAACTGCGGGAATTCGGCGAAGGTCAGGTCGGAGAAGGACGCCTGCGAGCCGACCCAGCCGTCCGAGTCGTAGGACGACACGGCGACCTTGTTGCCGAACGGCAGGTTGTCCTCGAACTGAGGTCCCTTGTCGTTGTCGTCGCGCGGTTTGACCGCGGCCACGATGGTCCCGGAGACCTGGTCGTCGCGGGACACCGTGATGGAGGTGTTGACGCGCAGGCAGCCTGCCGCCAGTGGTGCCACGAACAGCAGCAGCAGAGCCAGAACCCGCATGCGCAGGCGTGAGGATCGTGGCCGGGATCGGTCCCGTTCGCCACGGCGCTTGCCGCCGGGGAGACTGCAGTGGTGTCGCACGAGGGGTATCGTGCCAGACCCGGCCTACAGCGGCAGGCTTCGACCCAGGATCGCGAACGGCCGCGGGTCGCCGGCGAAGTAGTAGCCGCGGATGATGTCGGTGAACCCCAGCCTGCGGTACAACCGCCAGGCCCGGTTGCTTCCCCCGTAGGTCTCCGGGGTCGACAGCATCACCATGGACTCGCTGCGCTCGGCGAGCAGTCGGCGTGCCAATGCCTCGCCCAGGCCACGGCCCTGTGCCTGCGGGTGGATGTGGATTTCGGTCAGCTCGAAGTAGTCGCTCATCAGCCCGGTGATCTCGTCGCGGGAAAAACCCACCTGACGCAGTCCCGTCACCACCTGTTGCTGCCACCACTGATCCGGCGCGCCGCGGTAGCCGTAGGCGACGCCGAGGATGGGAGCCACAGCCAATTGGTCCTGGTCGGGTGCCTCGTTCTCGGGGCCGTGGACCTCGACGGCGGCCACCGCCGTCCAGCCGCGGCGACGCGTGTGCTCACGCCACATCGATGCCCGCTGGCGTTCGGTTCCCCGGGGGTAGTTCATCGCATCGACGTAGACGGTCAGCGCTTCTCCGAGTCGGCGATGCATGTCGTCGGGCGACAAGTCGATCAGGAAGCTCGCCACCCGGCCATTATGGGACGCGTCATCGGTGGCGGTCATACCGGCGCTTAGGATGTTCTCCAAGGACCGGTTTCGGGACGTCAAATTTCAGTCGGGCGAACTGGGTGGTCCTGCGCACAGAAGCCTCGTATCATGGCCGTATCCGCCACCAATCCCCGTCGGCGTCAGGAGGGAAGAATGCCACTCTCCGATCATGAGCAGCGAATGCTCGATCAGATCGAGAGCGCGCTCTACGCCGAAGACCCCAAGTTCGCGTCCAGCGTGCGCGGTGGTCATCTGCGGGCCACCTCCACCCGTCGACGGCTGCAGGGAGCAGGGCTTTTCGTCGCCGGCCTGGCCATGCTGGTCGCCGGGGTGGCCATCAAAGCCACCATGGTCGCGGGCTTTCCGGTCCTGTCGGTTCTGGGGTTCGTGCTCATGTTCGCCGGAGTGGTGTTCGCCATCACCGGGCCGCCGGTTCCAGGTCCCCGTGCTCGCGCCGCCGGACCCGGCCGCACGCGGCCGCGGCGCGGCAAGAGCACCGGCTCGTTCACCAGCCGGATGGAAGACCGCTTCCGTCGTCGTTTCGACGAGTGACCGGGGCGAATAACTCAGCCTGATTTCTCGCGGGGCAGCCCAACGGCTGCCCCGTTTTCGTATCGCGGGGCAGTTCCCCCGTGGTTTCCCCCCGTGATTCCGACCCCCGCGATTCCCCCCACATTTCCCCACCGCCTCTGCCGTGGGGCAATGCGCGGGCTGGAGGCCGTTGAACTGTGTGTTTGCGTTCACCATGACCCTGCTTTCGGCGGCTTGTGCTGGCCTAGGCACCGATTTGGCGGAGTGGGTGGGTGCCGGGTGGGGATCGGCGACGCGCTTTAGTGCTGTGGTGGAGCGAAGTGGGGGATTGTGGGGTATCGTGGCGTTCAGCGGGTGACACCGCATGGTGTGGCAGGAGGTGCAGGGGATGTTTCTCGGCACGTACACGCCCAAGTTGGACGAAAAAGGGCGGCTGACGCTGCCCGCCAAGTTCCGCGACGCGCTGGCAGGAGGGTTGATGGTCACCAAGAGCCAGGACCACAGCCTGGCTGTCTACCCGCGGGCGCAGTTCGAGCAGCTGGCGCGCAGGGCCGCGGCGACCTCGCGGAGCAACCCGGAGGCTCGTGCCTTCCTGCGCAACCTGGCTGCCGGCACCGACGAGCAGCACCCCGACGCCCAGGGCCGGATCACGCTCTCGGCCGACCACCGGCGGTACGCCCACCTGTCCAAAGACTGTGTGGTCATCGGGGCGGTGGATTTCCTGGAGATCTGGGATGCCCAGGCCTGGGAGGACTACCAGCAGACCCATGAAGAGAACTTCTCCGCGGCCAGCGATGAAGCCCTCAGCGAAATCATCTGAACCCGGACCGCGGGGGATGACGAACCTCCGTGCCCGTGCGACGTGGCCTCTGCCCGAAGCGACCCTGGCGTACTTCCCCGACGCCAGGTTCGTGTCGGACAGGGACCTCGTTGCAGGGGCCTTGCTCCAGCTGCCCCCGCTCCAGCTATCCGAAGGTGGCGTCGTGGCTGAACCCAGCGGAAACCACGGACACGTCCCCGTCCTGCTGGACCGCTGCGTGGAGGTCCTCGAGCCCGCACTGACCCGCACAGCCCGGGACGGAACCGGAGCGGTTCTGATCGACGCCACGCTGGGTGCCGGCGGGCACACCGAACGATTTCTCACTGAATTCCCCGGCTTGCGGGTGATCGGCCTGGATCGGGACTCCACCGCTCTGGGCATCGCCCGGCGCCGACTCGAGCGATTCGGTGACCGCATTTCGTTCGCACGCACCCGTTACGACGGGATCGCCACCGCCCTGGCCGAAAACGGGCTCAGGCCAACCGGTTCGGTGGATGGCGTGCTGTTCGACCTCGGGGTTTCCTCGATGCAGTTGGACCAGCCGGAGCGCGGCTTCTCCTACGCCCAGGATGCCCCACTGGACATGCGGATGGATCCCGATGCACCCCTGACGGCCGCGGAGATCCTCAACACCTACGGCCGCGCCGAACTGACCGACATTCTGCGCCGTTTCGGGGAGGAGAAGTTCGCCTCCCGCCTGGCGGGTTTCATCGTTGAAAGGCGATCGCGCACAACGTATTCCCGCACCGGGGAGCTGGTGGAGACCATCTACGCCGCCATTCCCGCACCGGCGCGGCGCACCGGTGGACACCCGGCGAAGCGCACCTTCCAGGCGTTGCGGATCGCGGTCAACGCCGAACTGGATTCACTGACTGCGGCGCTACCCGCAGCTCTCGCGGCAGTGCGTCCGGGCGGGCGGATCGCGGTGATGGCCTACCAGTCCCTTGAGGACCGCATCGTGAAAACCACGTTCGCGGCGGCAACGGCATCCCGCTCGCCGGAAGGTCTGCCCGTCGAATTGCCCGGCTATGAGCCAGAGTTCGTCGCCATCACCCGTGGCGCCGAACGTGCTTCCGACATCGAGATCGAACGCAACCCGCGCAGCGCTCCGGTGCGGCTCAGGGTGATCGAACGGGTAGTCGAGCGCGACACTCCTGGCGAGATCGCCGCCCATGGGGAGGACAGCTGATGAAGGTCGGGCATAAGACGGCCGGTGCCACCCGCCCATCCCGCGGCGGCCGGAACCGCAACGGAATGCAGGCCAGGCGGCCCCGCGAGACACGCGCCCAGCGTCAGGGTCCCCAGACCGCACCGCTGGCGCGCCCGGTCGAACGCCCGTCCCGCGCCAAGAGTGCCGATCAGGCCAAGGCCCGTTCCAAGGCCCGTAAGGCCAAGGCGCCCAAAGTCATCCGACGTCCACTTCGGGAACGGTTGCGCGAGAGACTGATCGCGAAACTGGCCGGGGTCGACCTGCGGCCCCAGGCGCTGCTGGCCAGGATCCCGTTCGTCGTTCTGGTCATCGGTGCGCTGGCCATCGGCTTGGCCATCACCCTGTGGCTGTCCACCGACGCCGCGCAGCGGTCCTACCAACTCGGCAGTGCCCGCGCCGTCAACGACGCACTGACCGAGCAGAAGGAAGCCCTCGAACGCGAGGTGCTGGAAGCCCAGTCCGCACCCGCGCTGGCTGACGCCGCGCGCAACCTCGGCATGATCCCGTCGCGGGACACCGCTCATCTCGTTCTGGACCCCGCCGGCAACTGGATCGTCGTCGGCCAGCCGAAGCCCGCCGCGGGTGCCCCACCGCCGCCGCTGAACACCAAACTGCCCGAGGAGAAGCCGCCGGCCTCTGCGCAGCCGTCATCGCCGGTCGCGGCCAGGCCCAAGCCCGGTGCGGCTGCCGAAGTGCCCAACCGGCTCGTCCCGCTGGTCCCCCCGGCACCGATGCTCCCGCCGGTCGCCGCGGTTCCGCCCGCTCCGCCCGCGCCTCTGGTCGGCGGCGAACCAGGTTCGGTACCGGCGGCACCGCCGGGTACCGCCCCGGCCACCGAGATGGCCACCCAGATGGGTACCCAGATGGGCACCGAGATCCCGCCGTTGCCCGCTCCGCCGGCCGCGGCCGGCCTGGTGCTCGAACCGGTACTCGTGGACGGGGCACCGCAGTGAGCCAGAGCGAACGCCCGGTCCAGGGACACCCGGCGAAGGCCCGCCGGACCAGGATGGCGACAGAATCATCGGCGGTCGGTTCGGCGGCGAGTTCGTCCTTCGTCTACCGCTACCGCGTGGGCAACATCGTGATCGCGATCGCCCTGCTGGCCGCGGCCACTCAGCTGTTCAGCCTGCAGGTGCCGCGCGCGGAGAGCCTGCGTGCGCAGGCGGCGGGCCAACTCAAGGTCACCGACGTCGAGAAGGCGATCCGGGGAGCGATCGTCGACCGGAACTTCGACAAGCTCGCCTACACCACCGAAGCGCGCGCACTGACCTTCCAGCCCGCCAAGATCCGCCAGCAACTCGTCGAAGCCAAGCAGAAGTCGTCGGCGGCTCCCGACCCCGATCAGCGGCTGATGGAGATCGCCCGGGACGTCTCGTCGAAGCTCGGCGACCGCCCCGACTATGCCGGTGTCCTCAAGAAGCTGCGCAGCGACGACACCTTCGTCTATCTCGCCCGCGCCGTCGACCCGGCTATCGCCGAGGCCATCATCAAGAAGTACCCCGAGGTCGGCGCCGAGCGCCAGGACCTCCGCCAGTACCCGGGCGGCTCGCTGGCGGCCAACGTCGTCGGCGGGATCGACTGGGACGGCCACGGGCTGGTCGGCCTGGAGGAGGCGATGGATTCCAGTCTGGCCGGCGCCGACGGATCGGTCACCTACGACCGCGGTTCCGACGGGGTGGTGATCCCGGGCAGCTACCGCAACCGGCACCGGGCGGTCAACGGTTCCACCGTCCAGCTCACCATCGACGACGACATCCAGTACTACGTTCAGCAGCAGGTCCAGCAGGCCAAGGACGCTTCGGGGGCCAAGGACGTCTCGGCGGTGGTGCTCGATGCCAAGACCGGCGAGGTCCTGGCGATGTCCAACGACAACACCTTCGACCCGTCCCAGGACATCGGCCGCCAGGGCGACCGCCAGATCGGCAACCTGTCGGTGTCCTCGCCGTTCGAACCCGGATCGGTGAACAAGATCGTCACCGCCGCCGCGGCCATCGAGTACGACCTGACCACGCCCGACGAGGTGCTCTCGGTGCCCGGATCCATCGACATGGGTGGGGTCAACGTGCGCGACGCCTGGGGTCACGGCGTCATGCCCTACACCACCACGGGCGTGTTCGGGAAGTCGTCCAACGTCGGCACGCTGATGCTGGCCCAGCGGGTAGGCCCCCAGCGTTTCTACGACATGCTCGGCAAGTTCGGACTGGGCCAGCGGACGGGAGTGGGGCTCCCCGGCGAGAGCGCGGGAATCGTCCCGCCGATCGACCAGTGGTCGGGGAGCACGTTCTCCAATTTGCCTATCGGACAGGGTCTTTCGATGACCCTGCTGCAGATGGCGGGGATGTACCAGGCGATCGCCAATGACGGGGTGCGGATCCCGCCGCGGATCGTCAAGGCCACCATCGCCCCCGACGGCAGTCGCACCGAGGAACAGCAGCCCAACGGAATCCAGGTCGTCAACCAGGGGACGGCGCGCGCGTTGCGCAACATGTTCCGCGCCGTCGTCCAGCATGATCCGACGGGGGCCCAGCAGGGCACCGGGCCGGCCGCCGCGGTCGAGGGCTACCAGATCGCCGGCAAGACCGGCACCGCCCAGCAGATCAACCCCGCCTGCGGGTGCTACTACGAGGACGTCTACTGGATCACCTTTGCCGGGATGGCGCCGGTCGATGACCCGCGCTACGTGATCGGGGTGATGATGAACGCCCCGTCGCGCAACGCCGACGGCACTCCCGGGCATTCGGCGGCCCCGTTGTTCCACAACATCGCCGCCTGGCTGCTGCAACGGGAGAATGTTCCGCTCTCGCCGGACCCCGGACCCCCGCTGACTCTGCAGGCCACCTAACGCGCTCGGTAGGGTGTCCCGGGGGTATCGGACGGGTGTCCCGGGGGCACTGAGCGGGAGGTGACCGGCGTTGGCAAGTGCTGTACCCGGTACGCCGCGGCCCCGCGCCACCCCCGGTCTGTCACTGGCCACCCTGGCCGCCCGCGTCGGAGCGGTTCCGGCACTCGGCAGTTTCCCGGACGTTCGCGTTCGGGGAGTCACTCTGCGGGCCCAGGATGCCGCCGGGGGTGATCTCTTCGCCGCCCTGCCGGGCACCAGCGCCCATGGGGCCGAATACACCGGTGCCGCCGTCGCCGCCGGGGCTGTCGCGGTGCTCACCGACGCCGCGGGTGCCGAGGTGATCGCACGACTGCTGGGTGATCCCGCGCCGGTTCCGGTGCTGGTGCACCCCGCTCCGCGCTCGGTGCTCGGTGCGGTCGCCGCGGACGTCTACGGCCATCCCTCGGACCGCGTGGTCGTCCTCGGTGTGACCGGTACGTCGGGCAAGACCACCACCACCCATCTGATGGAGGCCGGGCTGTGCGCGGCGGGCCGCACCGTGGGCCTGATCGGCACCGTGGGGGTCCGGATCGCCGGTACCGACGTACCGAGCGCGCTGACCACCCCGGAGGCTCCGTCGGTGCAGGCATTGCTGGCAGTCATGGCCGAACAGGGGGTGGACACCGCCGTCATGGAGGTCTCCAGCCACGCCTTGGAACTCGGCCGGGTGGACGGCGTCCGGTTCGCCGCGGGCGGGTTCACCAACCTCTCCCGCGACCACCTCGATTTCCACCCGACCATGGAGGCCTACTTCGAGGCCAAAGCGCGGCTGTTCGACCCGTCCTCGCCGCTGGCCGCCCGCGTCGCGGTGGTGTGCGTGGACGACGACGCCGGTCGCCTGATGGCCGAGCGCGCCCGCGACGCGGTGACGGTCAGCGTCGAGGGGAACCCGGCGGACTGGTCGGCCGAGGACATCGTCACCCTCGAGGGGGACTTCCAGAGCGGACTGCAGGAGTTCACCGCCGTCGATCCCGCCGGGGTACATCACCGACTGCGCATCCGGCTGCCCGGCCGCTACAACGTCGCCAACGCCCTGCTGGCGCTGGCGATGCTCGACGCCATCGGGGTGTCCCCGGAGCAGGCCTCTCCGGGGCTTCGTACCGCCTCAGTTCCGGGGCGGCTGGAACTGGTCGATCGTGGCCAGGACTTCCTGGCCGTCGTCGACTACGCCCACAAACCGGGTGCGCTGCGGGCGGTCCTGGAAACACTGCGCCGCCCGGAGGGACGCCTGGCCGTGGTGTTCGGTGCCGGCGGGAATCGCGATCCGGGCAAGCGGGAGCCGATGGGAATGGCGGCCGCGGAACTGGCCGACCTGGTCGTCGTCACAGATGACAACCCGCGCGACGAGGACCCCGCCACGATCCGGGCGGCGGTCATGGCCGGTGCCGATCAGCCGGACCGCGCCGCCGAGGTGCGCGAGATCGGCGATCGGCGGGCCGCGATCGAATACGCGGTGGGCTGGGCCCGCAGGGGTGACGTGGTGGTGATCGCCGGCAAGGGACACGAACGAGGGCAGACGGCCGGTGGCAAGACTCGGCCGTTCGACGACCGTGAGGAATTGGCACGGGCCTTAGAGACGAAGGTGGCGCGATGATCGACATGACCGTTGCACGGATCGCCCAGATCGTGGGGGGCCGGTTGGCCGACATCAGCCCCGACGAGGCTGCTGCGACCCACGTGACCGGAACCGTGGAGTTCGACTCGCGGGCCGTCACCCCCGGCGGCCTGTTCCTGGCACTGCCCGGCGCGCGTTCGGACGGCCACGACTTCGCCGCGGGCGCCGTCGCCTCCGGTGCGGCCGCGGTGCTGGCTGCCCGCCCGGTCGGGGTGCCGGCCATCGTGGTTCCGCCAGCACCGGCCGCCGATGCCGGCGCCGGCGTCCTCGAGTACGACACCGACGGGTCCGGGGCCGCCGTGCTGGCAGCGCTGGCAAAACTCGCCACCGCCGTCGCCGCGGAACTCGCGGCGGGCGGACTGCGGATCGTCGGGATCACGGGGTCCTCGGGCAAGACCTCGACCAAGGACCTGATCGCGGCGGTGCTTCGCCCGCTCGGGGTGGTGGTCGCCCCGCCGGGGTCGTTCAACAACGAGTTGGGACACCCCTGGACCGTGTTGCGGGCCAACGGGGACACCGACTTCCTGGTCCTGGAGATGTCTGCCCGGCATATCGGCAACATCGCGGCGCTGGCCCGCATCGCCACGCCGTCGATCGCGACGGTGCTCAACGTCGGCACCGCCCACCTTGGTGAATTCGGCTCGCGGGAGGCGATTGCCCAGACGAAATCAGAACTGGCGCAAGCGGTTCCGCCGTCAGGGGTCGTGGTGCTCAACGCCGATGATCCGGTGGTCGCGGCGATGGCCGGCAAGACCTCGGCGCGGGTGGTCACCGTCGGCCTTTCGCCGAGTGCCGATCTGCGGGCCGAGAACGTCACTCTCGACGAACTGGCGCGGCCGCGCTTCACCCTGCGCCGGGGCGAC
>CAIOYU010000097.1 GCA_903862565.1 uncultured Actinomycetes bacterium
CCATCTGATGTTCTACCTGATCGACGTGTCCGGTCACGGGGTGGAACCGGCGTTGCTGTCGGTCTCGGTGCACAACCTGCTGCGGTCCGGATCACTACCGGATGCCACTCTGCTGGAACCCGATCAGGTGCTTGCCGAGCTAAACGACCTGTTCAGCATGGACAGCCACGCCGACCACTACTTCACGATGTGGTTCGGCGTCTATCAACTCTCAACAGGTGAGCTGCGCTACGCCAGCGCGGGGCATCCACCGGCGCTGGCGTTCGTCCGGGAGGGCGACACGGTCAGTGCCACCCCTCTCGGCGGCGGATCCATTCCGGTCGGGATGTTCGACGACAGCGTGTTCACCGTCGAGAGTTACCGCGTCCCGCCCGGTACCCGCATCCTGCTCTACAGCGACGGGGTGCTCGGTGATCCGCCGCAGATGGCCGAGTTCGTCGCGCTGTGCACCGAATTGGCCGCCGAACCGTCGTCGTCGTTGGACGACATCCTCAGCAGCCTGCCCCTCACCACCGAGGACCAGGGTGAAGAGGACGACCGTTCCCTTGTCCAGTTGACGTTTTCCCGGTAGGAACGACGGCCATGGACGCCCCCGAACTCGTGGCACTGCTGGCGGGGCGGCGGGTTGCGGTGCTGACCGGGGCCGGCCTCTCCACCGACTCGGGCATACCGGACTATCGCGGACCGGACTCCCCGCCGGCCAACCCGATGACGATCCGGCAGTTCACCACCAGCCGCGAATACCGCCAGCGCTACTGGGCCCGCAACCATCTGGGCTGGCGGCATATGGCGGCAACCGAACCCAATGCCGGCCACCGCGCACTGGCCGCTCTGGAGCAGGCCGGCGTGGTCACCGGGGTCATCACCCAGAACGTCGACCTGTTGCACACCAAGGCCGGCAGTCGCACCGTCATCAACCTGCACGGCACCTACGCCCAGGTGGTGTGCCTGGATTGCCGGCACCGGATGACCAGGGCTGCGCTGGCTGAGCAGTTGGAAGCCGCCAACCCCGGTTTCACCGAGCGCGCCGAGAAGGTGGGCGGCCTGGCGGTCGCACCCGACGCCGACGCCGTCGTGGCCGATACCGGGTCGTTTCGTTTCATCGACTGCCCGCAATGCGGTGGCATGCTCAAACCAGACATCGTCTATTTCGGCGAATCGGTCGCCAAAGATATTGTTCAGCAGTCTTTTTCACTCGTCGAGCAGGCGCAGGCCCTGTTGGTGGCAGGATCGTCGCTGACGGTATTCTCCGGCTACCGCTTCGTCCGGCACGCCGCCTCGCTGGGGATACCGATCGCGATCGTCAACCGCGGCACCACCCGCGGCGACGATCTGGCGACGGTGAAGGTCGACGCCGGCTGCTCCCCCATCCTGGCGCTGCTGGCCGAGGAACTGACCGGGGACACCGCACTGACATAAAATCCCCGCATGGCCTCCTTCGTCACCGACCTGGCTTCCCGCGCCGTGCAACTCGGCGGAACTGCGGTGCACCTCGGCGGCAGTCTCGCCGGCAGCGTGGTGCAACTGGGCGGAACCCTCGGCGAGTCCGTCGTCCAGCTCGGTGACGCCGCGTTCGAGCCGGTGCGGCCCGAGCCCGGTCCGGCCACTGAGCGCTGGGGTGTGGGCGTCGGCGAGTTCGCCGCAGACCTTCCCGTCGTACCGGGCCTGCTGCGCGGCTTCGTGCGGCAGCTCAACCAGTTCGGGTCGGTGGTGGTCAGTCCGGAGGGCATCGAGTTCGACGGTGACGAGGTCGACTGGAATGCCGTCACCGAGATCCGCACCCACCGCCTGGTGGGCTATCTGCTCACCGACGCCATCGCCAAACAGAGCCAGCGCCTGCCGATGGGGTGGTTCCCCGGGCGCAGCCTGCTGATCGGGGGTCTGACCAACGTCGCGCTCACCGCCGTCGCGGTCGCGGCCGACGGCCGACTCGAAGGTGGGGTGTTCGAGGCCCGCATCCCTGCCGAGGTGCGCTCGAAAGGCTTGTTGCGCAACAAGAACATGACCCCCGGAGTGCCCGCGGCGCTGGTGCTGGCGGACCCGTCGGTCAACGACTGCGTGACCGCGACAGCGAAGGCGCACGGCGTTGAGATCCACCCTGCCGACAACGACGCGATGGACGCTGCCGAACGACGGGCCGCGGCGATCCGCGCCGCGTTCGGCAGAATCAGCGCCCTGACCGGCATCCGGAAGTGAAGTAAAGGACTCCTCCTTCGGCCTCGGCGTGCGAAGGACGGATTCATCTCGCGCGCTGGAACCGGGCCGGCAGACTCGCCTGAGAGAGCCCTTAAGGGGACCTAAGACACGGATACGCGGGACCAAAGTCACCTGCGCCTTTCCAGGTCTCCCCCGCTGTGACGCAGGCCCCTAACGTTCGAGCTGCCGAGCAGGGCAGAGCCCGCCTGCAGGCGCCCAAGAACCGGCCGTGATAGCCGGTTGGCGGGCACGATGGGCCAGGAAAGAGATAGCCATGCCGTCCGCAGTCGCGACCGAATCCGTCAAGCCGGCGGGCTATGCCCGGTTCGTGGGGCGGGTCGGCGCGTTGGCCGTCGCCCTCGGTGTGGGGTCTGCTGTTGCCGCGGCGCCGGCGGCATTCGCCGACACCACCGGATCCGCCGGCTCAGCCGGATCGACGCGCGCGGACACATTGCCGTCTCAGACGGAGACTCACAGCCCGTCACCATCGGGTAAGCGCGGGGACTTACCGAGCCCTGGCACCGCAAACCCGGCACGGCGCTCAGGACATGGATCAGCCGGCGGGCCGTTGCGGTCCGACTCGTCGCCGTTGCCGCCGGCTGTGACCAGTATCAGCAACGCGACCAGATCCCCGATCAAACTGGATGCCGCTCGTTCACTGCCGAGCACCTCACCCGGGGTCGCGTCCAACCCCGCGGCCGCACGGGCACTCCCCCGCGCCACTGCGTCGGAGTCGACGTACTCTGTTGAACCGCAGATGATTCCGGTAGCCCGTGCTGCTGCGAAAGTGTTCAGTCCCGCGGTGACGGGTGCGGTTACCGCTGCAGAATCCGCGCTGTTCCACCGACTGGGCCTCGGCGGCACCGGTGACGGCCAGGCGGTCGCGCCGCTGGCGTGGGCTGCGTTGGCGTCTACCCGCCGCGAGTTTGGTTCCGCCGCGGAGACTCCGAATGCCGCGGCGGCGACCACCAGTGCCCTCGCGGTGGTCGCGGCCACCGCCAGTCCGTTCTCCGCTGTCGTGCGAATCTTTTTCGGTAACGGCACCACGGACAATCCCGACGCCGGAATCCTTTGGGGCAGCGGCTATTCCTGGAACAAGGAGACCTGTACGCAGGGATCGTGCAACGGCGGCCACGCCGGGCTGGTCGGTGACGGCGGGAACGGCTACAACGGAGGTAGCGGCGGCAGCGCCGGCTGGTTCGGCAAGGGCGGCGACGGCGGAGCCGGCTTGGCCGGATTCAACGGTGGAAACGGCGGCAACGGCGGTCTCATCAGCGGAGACGGCGGCAACGGCGGGAACGCCGGGCAGGGCAACGCCGTCGGCACCACCGGCGGCAAGGGCGGATCGGCTGGCCTGGTCGGCAAGGGCGGCAACGGCGGCAACGCCGGCGTCGTCATGGGCGGCCTCACAGGTGGTGCCGGGGGCAACGGAGGCGCCGGCGGCATCTTCACCGGAAACGGCGGCAAGGGCGGCACTGGCGGGAATGTGGTCCCGGAGGGCGGCAACGGAGGCCAGGGCGGCCGCGGCGGCGACACCGGGCTGCTTTCGTTCAAAGCCACCGGTGGGAAAGGCGGGGACGGAGGCAAAGCCAGCAACTCCGGCAATGGTGGCGACGGCGGTAGTGGAGGCAGACTCTCGCTGTTCGCCAACGGCGGCGCCGGGGGCAATGGCGGTGAGGGCCCGCACGGAGGAAAAGGGGGAACCGGCGGGACCGGAGGATTCTGGTCGGGGAACGGCGGCAACGGCGGTAACGGCGGTGACAGCGGCGGAGGAACCACGGGGGGCTTCGGCGGGGTCGCCGGTACCGGAGGGAACGGCGGAAACGCCGGATTGCTCTCGCTTTTCGGCGCTGGCGGCGGCGGCGGTGCCGGCGGCGAGGGACAGACTGGCCGGGTCGGTTTTAAGGGGACGGACCCCGGCGAAGATGGCGGCATCGGTTACGCCGGCAGTGTCGGCGGAAATGCCGGTAACGGCGGCAACGGCAGCTTGGTCTTCGGCACCGGCGGCGATGGCGGTAGTGGAGGCGCGGGCGGAACCGGCGGAAACGGCGGACTTGGTGCGCTGGGCGCAGACCCCTCAACAGGTAACTCGACTGGGGGCGGGGGCGGTGCGGGCGGCGACGGCGGTCCCGGGGGTTCCCTCGGCGGAACCGCCGGAAAGGGGCGTTACCTCTTCCTGATCAAATCCGACGGGACGAATGGGACCAGCGGTGTCGGCGGCAAAGGCGGCAACGGCGGAACCGCTGGCAATGGCGGCAGCACGACAGATGGCTCCGGTACCGGCGGAGTCGGGGGCAGGGGCGGCGACGGCGGCGTAGGAGGCGTAGGAGGGGCAGCCACTGAAGGTGCGCCCCCGGGTGCCGGTGGTACCGGAGGGAACGGCGGTACCGGCGGCAACGGCGGCGAAGGCACCGTCGCCGGCACCGGCGGCATCGGCGGCACCGGCGGTGTTGGCGGCGTCGGCGGAGCCGGCAACGCCAGCAATTCCGGCGCTGCAGGAGGCGGCGGCGGGGCAGGTGGCACAGGCGGTGTCGGCGGCGCCGGCAAGACAAGCGGCAACGGCGGTACCGGCGGCACGGGTGGCGACGGCGGGACCGGCGGAACCCGGGCAGGCAAGGGCGGAGCACCCGGAGAGGGGGGTAGCGGAGGCAGCGCCGGAACAGGCGGCACCGGTACGACGCCCGGCAAGCCGGGGGTGAGAGGAAAGGACGGCAACAAGGGGGGTACCGGATCGGGTCAACCTGTCGTCGCATCAGCGCAGGTATCAGCGGTGGCGGCAGCGCAGCCGTCTCCCGCGGCTTTCGCGACCGTGAACGGTTGGGCACAGGCCGCCAACGTTGCAAGTGCGGCAAGTGCTGCAGGCGCACCGTCGCCCAACAAGCCACTCGCCGCACGATTGAATTACACCTTCTTCAACCGCGCCCCCAGCGCGATCGTGAACACCAACCCGGACGACGAGGGGGTCATCACCGGCAAGGTCGAGGGTGTGAACAGCAACGGCTACTCCGTTACGTACACACGCGCCCAGAACACCAAGTACGGCACGCTCGATTTCAGACCGGACGGGACCTTCACCTACACCGTTGACCCGGCGCTCTGGGCTCCCGGGATCACCGACCAATTCACCGTCATCGTCAACAACGGAACCTACGCTGCGCTGCCCGGCCTGGCGGGAATGATCCAGGACTCGTTGCATCAGTTCGCAATCCGCCTGGGCCTTTCGCAGAAAGACACCGCGCAGGTTTCGGTACCCCTGAAAATCGACGGAATCAACGATTACGGCGACCTGGACAACGCGAAATACTGGGTGCGGCAGTCCTACTGGAACTGCCAGTTGATGGCTGCGGCGATGGCGATCGCCCAGGTTCTCAAAATCGACACCCCATCGCAGGAAACGATGGTTGCGCGGGCCAAGACCACCGATAGCATCGCGGCCCCGGGCTACAAGATGTGGGCGAGCGAGGAAATCGAGGAGGGCACGCAGACCGAAGACGTCGTGGCGATGATGCAGAAGTTCTGGCCGGTCACGGCCGTTACCACGGAATACGGGACCAAGAATGCTCAGGGTGGTTTCAGCGTGACGGTCCAGGACGGCCAGAACGCTCTGAGCGACCTCGAGGCGGCGCTGGCCCGGGGACAGGCCGCGATGGTCAGCGTGAACTCCGCCACCATCTGGCAGGCCGCAAGTCCTCTGGACTCCCCGCAGGACGACACCCCGAACTACGTCTCCCCGAATCACGGAGTGGTGGTGATCGCGGTGGACGCAAATCGCGGGCTGGTGTACCTGAATGACAGCGGGCCGGCATACGGGCGGGCTGAGGAAGTTCCACTCGGCGCCTTCATGTCGGCGTGGCAGGGCGGCGGCTACGAACTGACGATCGTTCAACCCTCGGTCGTGGCCGGCATCTGACCCGGGCGAAGCACCCCGATCACCGTCCATTCGCGATCGCCATCTAAGGAGCAATCATGTCCACCACGAATTCCGACTCTTGCCGTTACATCGGACGCGTCGGGGCACTGGCTGTCGTGCTCGGCATCGGCTCGGCGATCTGTGCCATCCCAGTGGCACTGGCCGACTCCACCGGTTCGCCGGGTTCGACCGGTACCGCGTCGGACAACTCCACCGCCGCACCCGGGTCCCCGGCGAAACCTGCCCGGCAGCGCCCGCAGTCCACCACAGCCTCGACCGCGATCACCGGAACGGCTCCGGCTGGACACACCGGGAGATCGACTCCCGTACCGGCTGCGAACCCGCATCACGGCAGTCACAGCGCGCCGGTCGCTTCGACACTCGCACCCTCTGCAACCCGGGCCACTGAGTTACCGCTTTCGTCGGCGGGTTCGCACCCGGCCGAGGTCTCCTTGTCGCGGGTCAAGCCCGCCGCACAGGCTGCCGGCAAAGACACGCCCGCCCCAGGGGTTGAGTCCACCTCATCGCCGGCACCTGTTGTGGCTTCGCGCAGGGCAACTTCGCGGGCGCTGGCTGCCAGCGTTTCGGTGGCTGCTAGGGACGCCGGTATGCGGTCCCGGCTGGAGACCGGCGATGCCGCCGACACCACGGCCCTCACACCATTGGTGTGGACCGTTCTCGCCGCATCGCGTCGCGAACCGGACATCACCGCGCGGCCTGCGGCGGCCATTGAGACCAGCGCCCCGATGGCGTCTGCCTCAGCGACATCCAACCCGATCGCAAACCTCATCCACTTCTTCGTCGGCAACGGCGATGCCGACCACCCGAACGGCGGGATCATCTGGGGTAATGGCTACTCCTGGACCGCGAATTCCTGCCTGACTGATTCGTGCAACGGCGGGAAAGGCGGCATCGTCGGTTCTGGTGGTGACGGTTACGACGGTGGCAACGGCGGCGCAGCCGGCTGGTTCGGCAACGGTGGGGCCGGCGGCAACGGCAGCGAAGCGGCCGCCAACGGCGGCAAGGGTGGTAGCGGCGGTCTGATCATGGGCAACGGGGGCAACGGCGGCGCCGGCGCGTTCGGCGGCACCGGCGGCAACGGCGGTTCCGCGGGGCTGCTGGCGGTTCTCGGCAACGGCGGCAACGGCGGCATGGGTGGCACCGGAGCTCCCGGCAAGGCGGGCGTGTCCGGCGTTACCGGCACCGGCGCGAACGGCACAGCCGGCGGCAACGGCCTCCAGGGCGGCACCGGCGGCACCGGCGGCCGGGGCTCCTGGATCTTCGGCCGTGGCGGTAACGGCGGGGCCGGCGGCGTCGGAGGCGTCGGTGGCGCGGGGGGTACCGGCGGCACCGGTGCGGCCGGCACCGCCGATAAGGCCGGCGGCAAGGGCGGCAACGGCGCTGTCGGCGGAAATGGGGGGGCTGCAGGCGCTGCGGGCAACGCGGGTACTGGACGCATCCTTTTCCTCTTCGCCCAGAGTGGCGCTGAGGGTGCCCCGGGCGCTCAGGGCTTTGGCGGCAACGGCGGCACCGGCGGCATCGGCGGCATCGGCGGGGCGGGCGTCGCGGGAATTGACGGGAAAGCCGGCGCGGACTCGGAGGCGGGAGGCAACGGCGGCAACGGCGGGCAGGGCGGCGCCGGAGGCGACGGTGCCTGGGGCGGCAAGGGCTCGGCGGACGGCGCCATGGGCTTCGGCGGGCGCGGCGGCAACGGCGGCAAAGGTGGTGCAGGCGGCGATGGCGGCTCCGGCAGCAATGGTGGATCCGGCGGCAACGGCGGCGTAGCCGGCATCGGTGGTCTCGCAGGTGACGGGTTCCTTCAGGAAGCCGACGGCATCGGCGGCAACGGCGGTGACGGCGGTGACGGCGGTGAGGGCTTGGCCAGCGTCACCGATGGCAAGGCGGGACTGTCGGGCGGTAACGGCGGCAACGGAGGCAGTACCACGACGGGCACCGGCGGCAACGGCGGCCAAGGCGGCCAAGGCGGCAACGGCATCAACGGAAAGCCCGCGGAAGGCGCCGGTAAAGCCGGCGGTGTGGGAAGCGGGGGCGGCACTGGCGGTAAGGGCGGTACCGGCGGTTCCGCGACCGGAGGCGTCGCAGGAAATGGGGGCGGCGGCGGTAAGGGCGGGGCCGGTGGTAGCGGCGGGGATGGTGGAGCCGCGACAGATGCCATGGCCGGTGGCACGGGCGGCAACTCCGGTGCCGGCGGCGACGGCGGTACCGGCGGCGCCGGCGGCGGAAACACGGGCAAGGACAGGCCGGCGGGCAAAGGTGGTGACGGCGGCGCAGGCGGCAAAGCCGGGGCCGCCGGTGACGCGGGTAGCGCCGGCATCGGCGGTACAGGCGGAAATGGTGGTAGGGGTGCGGACGGCGGTAGCGGCGGTGCTTCCGACGATTCCCAAGCCATTCGGATCGGCGGCGCGGGCGGCGCGGGCGGTGAAGGCGGTGCCGGCGGAACCGGTGGTGACGGCGTGGCTCCGACCGCAGCGCTCAGCACCCTGGTGAACGGGGGCAAAGGTGGTGCCGGCGGCAACGGCGGTACCGGCGGCGGCGCCGGAGCCGGCAGCAAGCCGGGCATCCAGGGCGCGAACGGAATCGGTGGCGTCGGCGGAAAGGGAGGTTCCGGATGGAGTTCGGACAGCCCCGACGCGGCCCCCGGTAGCGGTGGTTCAGGCGGAAGAGGTGGTGATGCGCAGTCCGGCAGCGCCGGCGTCGGCGGCGTCGGGGGCACCGGCGGTGACGGCTACGTGGGCTCCAATGGCACGGACCAGTCGGCCGCAACCAAAGGCTTGCAGGGCGGCACCGGCGGGGCGGGCGGCGCTGGCGGCGCCACGTACAACGGCTCCGCCGGAGCGGGCGGAAAGGGGGGCGATGGCGGCAAGGGCGGTAATGGCGGCAGCGCAACCAATGTCGCGCAGCCTGTCGGTCAATCCGGAGGTAACGGCGGAGCGGGCGGCAAGGGGGGCGATGGCGGCGGGGCGACGGGCCCGGGCCTGGCCGGTTATGGCGGCGGCGGCGGCTACGGGGGTGGGGGCGGCGCCGGCGGCAATAGCCTCGCCGGAGCAGTCGGTGGGGGCGGGGGTGTCGGCGGCGATGCCGGCGCCGGAGGCGTCGGCGGCGTTGGCCCGGTCCCAGGCGCTCGGGGCTTCGGCGGCTATGGGGGATCCGGTGGCGCCGGCGGCCGCGGTGCAGGCGGCGGTAACGGTGGTAACGGTGGTAAGGCGACGGCATCCGGTGACGGTTCCAGCGCCTTTGGCGGCTACGGTGGGCCCGGCGGAGCAGCGATCGCGGCAGTCGGTGCCGGTGCAGGGGGCGCTGGCGGCAGCGGCGGCGCAGCCGTCGCGGACGGCGCAGGATCCAACGCTTCCGGTGGCATCGGCGGCAACGGCGGATTTTCGAACTCGGGCGCGGCCGGTACCGGCGGTGCCGGCGGCAACGCAACGGCAACCGGCAGCGGTGCGGTAGTCGCCACGGCCGGCAACGGCGGTCGAGGGGGCACCGGCCCAGCGACCCTCGGCGGCAACGGTGGTGACGGTGGGCTCGCGATCGTCAACGGCGACACCTTCGGCAAGGCGATCGGCGGTAACGGCGGCGACGGCGGGACCGTCAGCGGCGGCGTGGGCGGCACCGGCGGCTTAGGCATCGCGACCGGCGGCGGTACAGAGGTCGACGGCACCAACGGAACCTCAACCTAAGGTTCCGAAAGGACTAAACCGCCACCAAGTCGTCGGCATGCACCGCCGCGCGACGCAACTCCGCCGGGAGGTCGGAGGTGGACCGTCCGATCATGACCTCGAGTTCACCGGCGTCGAAGGCGACGACGCCGCGGGCCACCGTGGTCCCATCCGGTCCGTGCAACTCCACGACGTCGCCGCCGGAGAAACGACCACTCAACCCGATGATGCCGGCCGGCAGCAGCGAACGCCGATGAGTTAGCACCGCTTTGACCGCTCCGTCGTCCAGGACCAGGGTCCCGGCCGACTCCGCGGCGTGGCGCAGCCAGAACCGGCGGGCCGACATCCGTTGCGGCCGTGCGGCGAACACAGTCCCCACCGAGGCGTCGGTGAGCGCCACG
>CAIOYU010000098.1 GCA_903862565.1 uncultured Actinomycetes bacterium
CGGCGGCCGGGTAGGTGTTTCTCTGGGGCACTGCATATCGAAAGGGCTCGCGGCCGACACCCTGCGGGCGGCCGACCTGGGTGCTGCGATCAGGACTGCGCTTCAGGGCACCGCCGACCCCGACCGTGCTCTCCACGACATAGCCCTGACCGACACGGCCCATCAGGTATCGGCGGCGGTCTGCGCGGTCATCGACAGCAGCGCAGCGCAACTGGTGTACCGCAGCCTCGGCGACGGGGTGCTGATGGTGGGCGGACGCGACGTTCCGGGCCGTTTGCTCGACCAAGCGGGCCCCGGGGCTGTGACGCTCCCCCCGGGCTCGACACTGCTCGCGCACACCGGAGGGAGGCAGCGTCTGGACATCGGCCTGCTCGATCACTGCGCAACGTTGCACCCCGAACACGCTGCCGATGAAGTGCTAGCTGGCCTCGAGCAGACCCATCCGGCCTGCGGACTGGCGCTGCTGCTCTACCGCCAACTCCCGGACGACCTGATCGTCACGGTTCCCGCCGAGCCTGCGAGTCTGGCGGTCGTCCGCGGTCAGCTGCGGCGCTGGCTGGCCGTCGCCGGCGTCGACCCGGAGGTGTCGGCCGACACCTTGCTGGCGGTGGGCGAGGCCGCCTCGAACGCGGCCGAGCACGCGGTCCTGGGGGTGGGGCACGCGGTGGAGATCACAGTGCGCGCCTCAATCTCCGACGGGCGGCTACGGTTCGGGGTGTCCGACAACGGACGATGGAAACCCGCACCGGAGTTCCCCGGCCATCGCGGCCACGGCCTGCCCCTGATCAGGGCATTGGTCGATGCCGCAGACTTGACATCCACCAGCAACGGAACCACCGTCGAAATGCTCAAGGAGTTGCCGGAGTGACGGAGTTGTCTCATGACTGGAGCGTTGTCCCATGACTGAAGCCCGATTCGCCATCACGGTGCCGTCCGACGACACCCCGCCGCTGGTCGTGGTGTCCGGCGAGATAGACCTCGCCAACGTCGGTGAGTTCGACGAGACGATCACGAACGCCGCCGGCGACTCCCCCGAACTCGTCGTCGACCTCACCGGCGTGAGCTACTGCGACAGCGCTGCGGTGCGTTCGCTCTTCGCACTCGCCGCGGTCAGGAAGTTGACGATGATCGTCAGCCCGACCGGGCATATCACCACGCTGCTCGGCATATCGGGCCTGGATCGGGTAGCGACTGTCATCACCACCCCGGCGAAGGAGTGATTCGATGCCCTCTCCCGTTTTTCACCGGCGTGAATACACCACGGCCCAGCACGAATTGTTCGACCGCATCCTGGAACGGGTGCAACGCGACCTGCCCGGCGCCGTGGGTCTCGCCGTCACGGTCCACGACCGACGCCACGACCACGGCTCGACGGTGCTCGCCGCGCGTGGTTTCGGTCGGGAGTTCGTCGCGGCGCAGCAGGACGGCGTGGGCGGACCGCTTGTCGACGCCGTCGAGCACCAGGTGCCGGTGCTGAGCCCGGACCTGTGGACCGATGACCGCTGGCCGCACCTGACCTGCGCGGCGATGCAGGCCCGTTTCCCCGATCACGCCGACGCAAGGAGTGCTGTCCGGGGCGCGGTTGCCGTTCCGGGGTTCTGGCAGGCCGACGAAACCACCGTGCTGTCCTGCGTCCTGCGCCAGCCCGCCAGCGCCGACACCGTGATCACGTTGATCGGTTACGAGAAGTTGATCACCGCGGCGATGATGACGGCCGCCGCTCAGGACGATGCCGACGTCGTGGACATGCTCGCCGTTCTGCAGTCCCGCGGTGCCATCGAACAGGCCAAAGGCGCCATCATGGGCCTGCTGCGCTGCGACGCCGACGCTGCGTGGTCGACACTGCGCCAGGCAAGCCACGAGTCCAACATCAAGCTGCGGGTTCTCGCGGTGGCCCTGGTCGAGCACATCAGCGGGTCACCCGCCGAGCAACCGGTGGTCGGCGCACCGATCATGCCCAGCGACCCGGCCCGCCGTGCCGCGGCCCTGCTCTGGACGGTTCTCATCCACGCTGCCGCGAACCCGAACTGACGTCGTTAGAGTTGAAGCATGGCCGCATCAACCTGGACACTTGACTCCTCCGCCGGTGAACTGCAGATCCTGACCGGTGTCGCCGGCCGGGCCGCGAAGATGGGTCACCGTCTGACAATCGGGGTGCAAGCCTGGCAGGCCACCGTTGCGTGGCAGGGCGACCAGCCGGTGTCTGCGGAGTTGGCGGTCGACGTCGACTCGCTGCAGGTCCTCAAGGGCGAGGGCGGCGTCACCCCCCTGGCCGGACCCGAAAAGGGCGTGGCTCGTTCCAATGCCCTGAAGTCGTTGGACGCCAAGAAGTTTCCCCAGATCCGATTCTCGGCATCGGAGATCGCCAAGACCGCCGACGGGTACCGGATGACCGGATCGCTGGAAATCCACGGCACGTCCCGACCGCAGGTCGTCGACCTCAAGGTCGAGGATCGCGGCGACGCATGGGCGTTGTCGGCACAGGTGCCCGTCACCCAGACCGACTTCGGTATCAAGCCCTACTCGCTGTTCATGGGCTCGCTGAAAGTCGCCGACGAGGTCACCATCGGGTTCACCGCGACATACCCGAAGTAATTGGTCTGACCACTTGACCTATGACCGGCCGCTGGTCATGATGTACCCATGGCTCTGCAGCCGGTCAATCGCCGTTCCGTCCCCGAGGACGTTTTCGAACAGATCCTCAGCGAAGTCCTCAGCGGCGAAATGCAACCCGGTGAGTCCCTGCCCAGCGAACGCCGCTTGGCCGAGGTGCTCGGAGTGTCCCGGCCCGCGGTCCGCGAGGCGCTGAAACGAGTCGCCGCCGCCGGACTGGTCGAGGTGCGGCAAGGTGACGCGACCACCGTCCGGGACTTTCGCCGGCACGCCGGACTCGACCTGCTCCCCCGGCTGCTGCTGCGTGGCGGACCGAACGGCCAGGAACTCGACGTGGCGGTCGCCCGCAGCATCCTGGAGGCCCGACTGCACAACGGCCCCAAGGTGGCCGAACTGGCGGCCCGCCGACGGCCGGCCGGGTTGATCCCGCTGCTCGAGGAGTCCATTCGCGATCTGGAGAACGACGACGATCCGGTCGGGCAGCAGCGCCACGCGCTGAGGTTCTGGGACCACGTCGTCGACGGTGCCGATTCGATCGTGTTCCGGTTGATGTTCAACACATTACGAGCCGCGTACGAGCCGGCGCTCCCGGCGCTGGCCACCATGATGGCCGCTGAAGTAGGGCACATCGAGGCGTATCGCACCGTGGCGCGGGCAATCGACGCGGGCGATCCGGTGGCGGCTGAGGCCGCTGCCCGTCAGTTGCTCGAACCCGCCACCAGCGGGCTGATTTCCGCGCTGAGCGCGATCGAGCAGACCCAGAAAAAAGAGGAAGGCGACAAGCAATGAGCACGACCGACACGAAGTCCGGGCGCCGTGGCGTCACACTGGCTGACGCCGGGCGCGAGTTCTGGCGTCACCCGACCCCGTGGCTGCTATCGGGAGCGTTCGTAGCCGTCCTGGTGGCGCGCCTCGTCGTCGGCGACTGGCAGTACACCGACGCGGTGGTGCCCCTGGTGGTGCTGGCGGTATTCCCGTTCGCGGAGTGGGTGATTCACGTGTTGATCCTGCATTGGCGGCCGCGCAAGGTCGCCGGCGTCACGATCGATCCACTGCTGGCTCGCAAGCACCGCGAGCACCACATCGATCCGCGAATCGTGAAGTTGATCTTCATTCCCCTGCAGTCGCTGTTCGGAGCATTCGCCGCCGGCTTGATTGTGGCGTTCTGGGCATTTCCGAGGCTCGGTCTGGGACTGACCTTCCTGGTGGTGCTGTTCGCGATCGGCGTCGTCTACGAGTGGAGCCACTACCTGGTGCACACCGATTACAAGCCGAAGACGGCCTTCTACCGCGCGTTGTACCGCAACCACCGGTGGCATCACTACAAGAACGAGCACTACTGGTTCGCGGTCACCACTCCCGGGATCGCCGACCGCGCTCTGGGCACCTACCCGGATCCGCAGTCGGTGCCGACCTCACCGACCGCGAAGAACCTGCACTCCGCGGCACGGGTGTCGAAGAAGGCCACTGTCTGAAGGCCTCCGTCTGACCCAGGTTTCACCAGTTGATGACCACCGGGTCGCCGATACCCACTTCGTTGAAGTACCACCACGAGTTGTCGGGGCTGAGGTTGATGCACCCGTGGCTGACGTTGGCGTAGCCCTGCGAGCCCACCGACCACGGTGCCGAGTGGACGTAGACGCCACCCCAGGTGATCCGGACCGCGTTGAGGACGGTGAGCTTGTAGCCTTCCGGGTCCTCCAGGGGAATCCCGATTGTGCGTGAGTCCATCACGATCGAGTTGTACTTCTCCAGCACGCTGAAGGATCCGACCGGCGTCTGGAACCTGGGCTTGCCCATGGATGCCGGCATCTGACGCATCACCACTCCGTTGATGCTGACGGTGAACGTGTGGGCCGAGATGCTTCCGACGCCGAGCACCACGCCGTGGGTACCGAAATTGCGGCGCTCCCCGCCAGCCATCAGGCTGATGTGCGAGTTGGCCGGCCAGTAGTGATCCGGCACCCATTGGACGACGTTGTCGCTCAACCACTCGAATCGCCCGGTCAGGTTGGCGGGCTCGGTGACGCTGATCGTGCGCTCGGCGGCGGCGCGGTCGAGCACCCGGTTGGTGAAGGTCACGATGATGGGGTGCGCCACGCCGACGTCCTGGCCGTTGTAGGGCCGCACCGAGGCGACCGTCCCCCCGGTGACCGACGGACCCACGGCGGCGGTACCGATCGGCGACGTCGCCGCCATCGCGACCAGCGCGATCCCTGCGGCGGCTACCGCCCGCCGGCGAATTGCTCTGGCCATGACTCCCTGTCCTCTTCGGCTGTCCACGTTGGGGCTCTCCACTTAAGGCTGTCCTTCTGTGGCGAACAGCGACTTGCAAGTGTAGATGCTCGGGCAAATCGCGCAGGTTTACTCCCGGTATTGATTACCCGCTGGCGGACGCCCACCAAACGCGGGCCGATAGAGTCACGCCCATGGGTGAAACCGGCCACAACCACGACGTCCTGAACACACTGCGACCTCAGCACCGCGCTTTACGGCAGGCGATTCCAGACGTCTACAAGGCGTTCAACGAGATGAGCGCGGCCGCACTCGCCGATGGCGAGCTGTCCACCAGCGTCAAGGAACTGATCGCACTGGCGATCGGCATCGTCCACGGTTGCGATGGCTGCATCGCCTCGCATGCCCGAGGTGCCGCCAAGGCCGGTGCCACCAGGCAGGCAGCAGCCGAGGCCATCGGCGTCGCCATCTTCATGAACGGTGGGCCGGCCACGGTCTACGGAGCCCGCGCGTACGACGCCTTCTGCGAGTTCGCCGACGCCGCGCCTACCGCGACCTAGCGCGGGTCCCGGCTTGGGGACGTGCCGGTTTTAGGACTTGCTCGGCAACCCGGAGACCATCGGGGTGTCGACACCTACGGCCCCGAGGTGGCTGGCGCCGCCCGGCGTGCCCAGTGGCATCTCCCGGCCGGGCAGCACCTCGTTGAAGAACGCGGCGTTGTCGGCGAGGAACTGGCGTTCCGCCTCGGGCAGGTCGTCCTCGTAATAGATCGCCCCCACCTCGCAGAGCAGGCGGCAGGCACCGCACTCGACGCATTCGTCGGGGTTGATGTACATGGTCCGGTCGCCCTCATAGATGCAATCGACCGGGCATTCCTCGGCGCACGACTTGTGCTTGACGTCCACACACTCGCTGGTGATCACATAGGTCATGTCGGTCAGTGTATCTGTGACGGGCCGTATCAGACATGTGCTGAACGGGGACTTAAGTCCTCTTTTTTTGGGCCGTCCGCCATCCTCTTTTTTCGCCGTCAGCCGTTTCCCAGCCGCGGTGACATTGCTCACTAGCGCAATTGATCACTGATGTCGACGAACCCGGTGGGATCCATTCGGTGGTCGGTGACATTGCGGCATTCGCTGTAGATCTGTAGGACACCACGGCCGGAAATGTCGGCATTGCGGTAGAACAGCGCGGTCACGCCGTTCTTGGTCATGATTTCCCCGCCGGGGTGCTGATTGGGGTCGAGACCGGCCTTCCAGCCGCGCTTGATCATCGCCCGGGCGAAGTCGGGCAGATAGTCCGGCGCTGTGGTGACCGGCGGTATGTCGAAGTCGATGTAGGCCGTGCCCTGGTACGGCGGTTCATTCTCGGTGCGGCACGACATGAGCAGGTAGGTGCCGCGAACGGTTTTCAGGCGTCCGCTGTCGACGAACTGCCGTGCGGAGTCGACGACCTGTTTCATGGTCTCGTCGTCGGACATCGGGTTGGCGGGCGGTTCGACGGCGACGCCGCGCTGCGTGTGGGACCGGTGCTGCACGATGAAAGCCGTTCCGAGGGTCAGAGACATCAGCAGCGTTGCGGCCAGCAGGAGCACTAGCGGGCGGGAGCGGAGCGTTGTGCTGTCCATGGCGATGGGGGCCAATCGTACCCGTGGCCTGTCAAAAGTCCCTGGCGAAGCGGTGGTCGTCCACCCGGATGGCGATTATCAGACCGGTGTGACGATTGTGAACTGGGCGTTTTTGGGTTTTTCAGGCAGAGTTGACCCTATGGACGCAAAGCATCCACTCCTCCGGCGTGTCCAGGCGCGCCGCCAGTCTCGCCGTTTGCCGGGTGTGCTGGCCGTTTCGTTGATGGTCGCAGGCCTGCTCGCCGCGCCCGCCACGGCTGCCCCCGCACCGCTGCCGCCCAAGACTCCGCTGGATCAGTCCGCACTGCTCAGTCAGGTCGTGCCGGGGCTGGTCGATATCAACACCACCTTGAGTTACCAGGGCGCGATCGGGGCAGGCACCGGCATCGTGCTCGACCCCAGTGGCGAGGTGCTGACCAACAACCACGTCATCGAGGGCGCCACCGAGATCACCGCGCTCAGCCTCGCCAACAGCCGCACCTACCAGGTCGACGTCATCGGGTTCGACCGAGACAACGACATCGCTCTGATTCGGCTCCGCGGCGCCGCCGATCTTCCCACCGCGATGATCGGCTCCTCGTCCTCGCTGGCCGTTGGTGACCCGATCGCCGCGATCGGCAACGCCAACGGTTCGGGAGGCCCGCCGAGTTACGCCCCGGGCACCGTCACCCAGATCGGCGCCTCTGTCCGCGCCTCCGACGAGTCCGGCGGTGGGACCCGCGAGTTGTACGACCTCATCCGGGTGGCCGCCGACATCCGCCCGGGTGATTCCGGCGGACCGCTGGTCAACACGGCCGGACAGGTCGTCGGGGTCAATGTGGCCGCGACGCTGACCTATCGGATGGGCGGGGTCACCGGTGGCGAGGGCTTCGCCATCCCGATCGACCGCGCGATCGCCATCGCCAACCAGATCCGCGCCGGGGCGGCCTCGAGTTCGATCCACATCGGTGACAACGCGTTCATGGGCGTCGCCATCGGTGACGTGCGGCCCGGCCGGGGCCTGTCAGGCGCCATCGTCCGGCAGGTCATCCCCGACACCCCGGCGAGTGCGACCGGCCTGCTCCCCGGAGACGTGATCACCGCCGTCGACGGCATCCCGGTCGGCTCGGCCGCCGATCTGACCAACATCATGGATCAGCGCCGTCCGGGTGACACCGTCATGCTGACCTGGGTCGACCGGGCCGGAATCCCGCGCAGTGCCCCGCTGGTGCTGGCCAAGGGCCCGGTGGGCTGAGCGTGATCCGCGCGGTCACGCTGCTGGGCGTGGCGGCATTGGCGCTGTCAGTGCCGCTTCAGCCGCTCGGGGTCCCGTATGCGCTGGCCGATACCGAGCCACTCGCCGACCTCGTCGACGCAGCCGCTCAGCGGCTACAGACCGCCGATCCGGTCGCAGCGGTGAAGTGGATCGCCGGCGGCTCGATCAATGACCCCGCACGGGTGCAGCAGGTGCTGGCCGCGGTGTCCGCCGGCGCCGAGACTGCCGGGGTGCCCGCCGACTACGTCACCACGGTGTTCACCGACCAGATCGACGCGACCGAAGCCATCCAGTACAGCCGCTTCTCGTGGTGGAAGCTCGATCCGGGCGCAGCACCGTCGTCCGCCCCCGATCTGTCGACGTCGCGCGTGCAGATCGACGAACTCAACCGCCGGATGGTGAGCGAGATCGCCGAGCAGTGGACCGTGCTGCGCTCACCGGAGTGCCGAGTCCGGCTGGAGGCGGCCAAGTCCGCCGTCGGTGCGGAGC
>CAIOYU010000099.1 GCA_903862565.1 uncultured Actinomycetes bacterium
CGCACGACAAACCTGAACAGTGACTTGAGCTGGCTCGCCGCAATATTCAGGGGTGACGGGCGCGGCCCCGGAAATCTCTACCCTTCGGAGCACAAGACATGTGAGTCTGACGTCGCCGGGAGGCCGCACCGATGAATCGACACCGAAACGCCACCTCGGACTGCCCTCTGACAATGACCCAACCGATCCGAACCCCGCGTCCCGGCCGGTCAATTCGGATTGCGTCGTATTCGTGGCTCGGGGTTGGTGCCGTGGGTCTGGGGGTGGGAGCGGCGCTGGCCGGTGCGGCCCTGACCGGCGGTTCAGGTGTCGCCACCGCCGACACCCACACCGACACTCGTGTCGACGGCCCGCGCACGACGAAGGGATCCGGACGCTCACCAGCGCCAAACCCTGCCGCCGCGGCGACCTCGACCCCGGGCGTGAGGTCAACGGAAAACGGTCGTGTGCCAACGGTCGTTGCGCCCAGAGCGTCCCGCAGACATACCGCCGGCCAGCTCGCGCCGTCGCTTCCCGCCGCTTCGGCAAGGGCTGCAGTAGCGATCGAGATCGCCAGTGCTCCGGTAACTGTGACGGGCGCACTGCCGCAGGTGGCCGCAGCGGTTTCACCGACCGCCTCGGCTTCGGCAGTGAAAGCCTGGCAGCCGGGCCAGGTGCTGAAAGGCGTCTACTCCATTTTCGTGTCCAACGGCACCGCCGCACGTCCGAATGCAGGGCTGTTGGTCGGCAACGGGTACAGCTACAGCTCGGCCGATCTCCAGTGCAGCGGGCCCGTGGTCTGCAACGGCGGAAGGGGTGGGCTGCTACTCGGTTCCGGCGGTAATGGTTACAACGGCGGCAACGGCGGTAACGCCGGATTGTTCTTCGGCACGGTGTACACCCCCGGCAACGGCGCGGGCGGCGCCTCGGGGTGCATCGCCATCGCCTGCCTCGCCGGCCGCGGCGGCAACGCCATGGTGATCGGGCCTGGCGGGTCTGGCGGCAACGGCGCGGACGCGGCCTACAACAGCACGACCGGGGCCCTGCAGTCCCCGGCGACCAACGGCGGCCGCGGGGGCAACGGGGGGTTGCTGCTCGGCAACGGCGGCGACGGCGGGTACGGCGGCGCGGACAACGGCAGCAAGACCCGCTCCGGCGCGATTGCCGGCAACGGTGGTAACGGCGGTCGGGGCGGCCTGATCCTGGGCAATAGTGGCAGCGGCGGCCTGGGCGGGTACGTCTCGTTCGCGCCGAACGGCAATGTCGTGGGCGGTAACGGCGGTAAGGCGGGCTGGACCGGCCTGTTCGGCGACGGCGGCGCTGGCGGCGACGGTGGCGGCGCCACCCAGAACTGGGACGGCGTCGATGCCGACGGGGCTCTGGGCAGCGCGACCGGCGGCAACGGCGGCACCGGCGGCCGGGGTGGTCTGCTGGCCGGCAGCGGCGGGGCCGGCGGAGAGGCCTGGGCTGGATCGGTCTTCAGCACCTTCGGCGCCGCGACCGCGGGCAACGGCGGTGCCGGCGGCGCCAGCACGTTCGGAGCCGGCGGTAAAGGGGGCAACGGCGGCGGTGGAGCATCCGCCAACATCGGCAACGCAGGCGAGGGAGGACCTGGTACGGGAACGGCCACCGGCGGCTCGGGAGGCCGCGGCGGTTCGGTGCTGTGGGCCGGCCGGGGCGGGGCCGGCGGGGACGCGAACCTCCCGTTCGGCGGTAACGGGGCGATCAACCTGGGTGACGGGGTGGCGATCGCCGGCAACGGCGGTGACGGCGGCAGCAGCGGCGTCATCGGCGCCTTGTTCGCCCGCGGCGCGGGCGGGGCCGGCGGTGCGGGCGGCACGGCTACCGCCAACCAATCGGCGACCGGCGGCAATGGCGGCAAGGGCGGCCGGGGCGCGATCTTTGGCCCCGGCGGTGACGGCGGCCCGGGCGGGCTGGCGGAGACGCTCATCAGCGGAACCGCCACCGCCACCGGCGGCAACGGTGGTGGCGGTGGGCTTGCCGGGTTCGCCGGGAAGGGCGGCGTCGGCGGCGCCGGCGGTGACGGCACGGCCTATCAGGCCGCTAACGCGGTTGCCGGTGTCGGCGGTGACGGCGGCCGGGCCAGTGCGTTCGGCGGTGGCGGGGGTGGCGGCGGTACGGGCGGCACCGCGAAGGCCCATGGCACGGGTGCCGCGACGGGCGGCACCGGTGGGCAGGGCGGTGCTGCCACATTCCTGGCCAGGGGTGGCGGCGGCGGGTTCGGCGGAAACGCCAACACCGGGGGCAGTCCCGGAGGCAATGGCGGAAACGCCACCGCTGGGGCGGGCGGTCAGGGTGGCATCGGCGGCTCCCTGGCCACCGGCGGCGCCGGCGGCTACGGCGGCAGCAGCAGCGTCTACACCGATGACCCCGCCACCACATCGGTGAGCGCCGCCGGAGTCGGCGGGGCCGGCGGCAAGGGCGGGTTCCTCTTCGGCAGCGGCGGGCAAGGCGGCGACGGCGGCAGCGCCGGGGCCGCGGGAACCAGCGCTTCGGCCGTCACGCGGATTGTCGGGGCGGGCGGGGCCGGTGGCGCGCATGGCGTCATCGGCGGCAAGACCGGCGCCAGCGGCGCCGCGGGTTCCACCTTCACCGTGTCCACCATTGCGATCGGCGGCTACCTCGGCGGTGTGGGCGCGGCCGGCGCCGGCGCTGCCAACGCCGGTGACATCTACGTCACCAACTTTGACGGGACGTTGCCCTACATCACCCCCGACGGCACTGTGGTCAACACCATCACGGTCGGCAACAGTCCCAACGGGGTGGCGGTCAGCCCCAACGGCACCACCGCCGGGGATATCTATGTCGCCAACAGCGTCGACAACACCGTGTCGTGGCTCAACCCCGCCGGCGGACTGATCAACACCATCGCGGTCGGCGATGGCCCCAGCGCGGTCGCGGTCAGCCCGACGGGCTCGGCCGCGGGCTACGTCTACGTCGCCAATAACGGGGCCGGCACCGTGTCGGTGATCAACACCACCGGCAACGTGGTCCAGACGATCACCGTCGGACAGAACCCGAGCGGGGTCGCGGTCAGCCAAGCCGGCGCCAACATCGGCAACGTCTACGTGACCAACTACAACAGCAACACGGTGTCGGTGATCAACGCCGCCGGGACGGTCATCAAAACCATCGATGTCGGCACCAATCCGCAAGGGGTGGCGGTCAGTTCGACCGGAGCCACCGCCGGCTATGTCTACGTCGCGAACAACGGGGCAGGCACGGTGTCGGTCATCAACCCGGCCGGCAAGGTCGTCGACACCATCGATGTCGGCACCAATCCGCAAGGGGTGGCGGTTAGTTCGACCGGGGCCACCGCCGGCTACATCTATGTCGCCAACGGCGATAACGGCACGGTGTCGGTGATCAACCCCGCCGGGGTGGTCATCAACACCATCGACCTGGGTTCATTCGCCTACGGGGTGACGGTCAGCCCCACCGGCGACAACGCCGGCGCCGTCTACATCTCCAATTTCTCTGCCGGAACGGTGTCGGTGATCAGCGGGTAATGGCGCTACATACGGATGACAACCCATTGAAATACCGCCGACCGGAAGGGACATGATGTTCATTAGAAGAAAAATTGCGAGCGCAGCGTTATTCGCAGGAATGCTGGTCGGAGCGACATCGGTGGCATCGCCAGCTGCCGCGGTAGTGCCGAATACGATGCTGAATTCCGCCCCCAATTTGAGCATTTTCGTACCTCAGAAGGGCGGCATTTATGTAGGAGGCGCACTTTTCGCCATCGGGATCCCTACGAACACGACGCTGCAAACCAGCACGGCGACCTGGGTGAACCCCGCGGACAATACGATCATCATCCCGAAATTACCCACCGTGGCCGGGACCGTGTACGCCAAGGATATTGATCCCCGCGGGAGCATTTTCTCGGTGACCGCGGACAAAACCTACCGATATTTCAAGGGCAACGGTCTGCCGTCCACAGCGATGGGAAAATTCGGACCTCAACCCGGCACCGCCGCCTACCCCTACTACGCTGCGGCTCCGGGCGGCGTTAACACCCAACCGGGTTCGCCCGGTTTTGGCCAACCCTATTCAAGCGCCGCCGCCATTGGTATTTCTCCGTACAACCTTGAAGTCAAAGTTCCTTTGGCCCCCAGGTACCTTCCTGCGCCACAGCCGATCCAGTACCTGATCACTGGTATCACGCTCACCGGGACTGTGTGGCATGCGGAAATCGCAAATGCCTCCTCGACGGCTTGGTATAACCCGATTTCCATTCTGCCGTTGGACCAATGCTTCGGCCATCCCTACAGCCAGCAATATCATCTCCACGCCTATTCCTGGAAGTGTTTGCCCAACCAGGGGATCATCGGCCAGTCGCCGCTACTCGGCTACGCCCTGGACGGATTTGGCATCTACGGACCGCGGGGCGCGGACGGCAAGGAGATCACCAACGCACAACTCGATGAATGCCATGGGATGACGTCCCCGGTGCTATGGAACGGCAAGGTCCAAAACATCTACCACTACGTGCTCAACAGTGAATATCCCTACTCGGTCGGTTGCTTCAGGGGAGCGATCGATCCTGCGAATGTGTCAAACAACTTCTTCCCCACTCTTGGCCAACCGATGAGCATGCCGGGAATGGGCCGCTAGGAAGGGGAACCCATGACCGCGACGCACTCAGTTGCCCGCCGGTCACGGGCGGTGGGCCGGTCGTTAGTCGCCGGCTATGCCGCAGCGGCGATCGCCGTTGCGGGTTACGCGATCACATTTCATGCCCCCACGCCATCGACGACCGTCGCGCAGGCGCTCGGCAGTTTCACCGCCGCCCTTGCAGGCGCGATATGCCTGGGCGGTCTGGTGCTGATCCTGGTCACGGCGCGCGCGGGCAGTCATGGCGTCATCGACCCCGTCTCATTCCGGGCTCACCGGGTGGTGGAACGGATGTCCGTGGTGTGGATGGTGGCGGCGCTGGTCATGGTGGCCGTGCAGATCTCCGCCGACGCCGGCCTCGCACTGCCGCTGCTGTTCCGTGGCGGCGGCGTCGGCTCTATCGGAGATGCGCTGAGCGCCTCGGCGTACGCACAGGCGTGGGTGGTGGTCGCAGTCTGCGCGGCGGTGACCACGTTGGGTCTGCGACTCGGAATCTGTTCGAATTGGCATGTGCTGCTGCTGATTCCGGCGACTATCGGCGTAGTGGCATTCCCGGTCAACGGTAACGCCGGCTACGGTCCCGACCACGATTACGCCACGGGTTCGGTCATTGTGTTCACGGTTGCGGTCTCGGTGCTTGCCGGGCTGAAAATCACTGCGGCATTGGCAAGCCCGCGTCGTGCCTTCGGCCCAACCGTGCAGGTGACGGCAGTAATCGCCGGCGTGGTGGCGCTGGTCTATTGGGTGTTCCTGATGGTGCTGCTGGCCGGCCCGCCGCTGGCTTCCGGATACGGGCGGCTGGGGCTGTTGGCCGCTGTTGCACTGCTGGCGGGTCTCATCGTCGACCTGCGCGGGCATGCGTCGGCGTTCAGCGCCCTGACCGCGATGACCGCGCTTGCCGCGGTCTCGGCAATGGCCGTCCAGGTCGCACCCCGACTCCTTCCATGGTGGGGCGCGGTGTGCTGTTACTACGATCCGAAGACCGACCGCCGGGTCATGATCACCGGCGGGGGTTCGGCCGTCTCGCAACTCCTTCTTCTGCTCGGCTATGAGCTTCCCGGCGCACCGAGTCCGCTCCGGATGCTGACGTTCTGGCGTTTCGACACCTTCCTGAGTGTCGGCGGGCTGCTCCTGGCCGCCCTCTACCTCGCCGGGGTGGTACGTCTGCGCCGCCGCGGTGACCCGTGGCCGGCAGGCCGCGCGGTGGCCTGGCTCGCCGGCTGCGCCGCACTGGTATTCGCCACCAGCTCGGGGGTCCGGGCCTACGGCTCGGCGATGTTCAGCATCCACATGATTGAGCACACGACGCTGAACATGTTCGTCCCGGTTCTGCTGGTGCTCGGCGCGCCCATCACGTTGGCCCTGCGGGTGCTGCCCAGCGCCACGGCCGGGGCGCCCCCCGGTCCGCGGGAGTGGATTGTGCGCGCGGTCCATTCGCCACTCACGGGCTTCGCGTCGAATCCGATCACGGCATTCGTGTTTTTCGTCAGCTCGTTGTACGCCGTCTACTTCACACCTTTGTTCGACACCCTGGTGCGTTACCACTGGGGCCACGAAGTGATGTCACTGCACTTCCTGCTGACCGGTTACCTCTTCTACTGGACCATCATCGGCGTCGATCCCGGCCCGAGCCGCCTTCCGTTCATCGGCAGGCTCGCGTTGCTGTTCGCGACCATGCCCTTCCACGCGTTCTTCGGTATCGCGATAATGACGAAGACATCCGCGGTCGGCGGCAACTACTACGGCACCATGGCACTGCCCTGGATACCCAGCCTTGCTGCCGATCAGCACCTTGGCGGCGCAATCGCCTGGGGGGCAAGCGAAGTGCCCGTCGTAATCGTGGTCATCGCGTTGGTGACACAGTGGGCTCGTCAGGACCGACGCACTTCGGCGCTCGCGGGCCGGCACGCAGATGTCGGATACGACGACATGGACGCCTACCACGACATGCTGCGCGAGTTGGCCCGTCAGCGCCAGGAGGCATTCGCGATTTCCCTCCCTCGGCTGGGGGTTGCCGGCACAGCTGACAAACCCCTGTGCAACAAGCCTGCTCAGATCCCCCGCCCGGCTCCACTCATGTGGTAAGACCGTTGTTCTATGGGGCAGCGCCGCTTTCGGGCACGGTCGCTGTTGGCGGCGGTGTGCGCTACGGTGGTGGGGCTCGCCGCCCCGGCTGGCGCCGAACCGGTGACCGGTAACTGCGGATTCCCCGACGGGGACATCTACGCCCACGAGTTCGGCTGCAACCGCTATGGGGATTTCTACACCCTTGAGGGCCCACTGCCGGAAGGCAGGCCCGGCGATCTCGTGCGCAGCGAGCCCATGTCGCTGGTGTACGAGCCCTCCGGCCAACTCGGCGGATGGGTGGCCACCGGAACGCGAATCATGCACCGCAGCAACGATGCACGCGGCAATCCCAATGTCGTGACGGGAACCTACTTCGAGCCGGACCGGCCGTGGCCCGGCGCCGGGCCACGCCCGTTGATCGCCTACGCCCCCGGTACCCAGGGGCAGGGAGACCAGTGTGCGCCGTCGCGGATGTTCGAACAGAGCATTCACTTCTCCAGCGGCCTGGACATCGCCATGGGCTACGAGGAGTTCTTCGTGGCGACGATGGTGGCTCGCGGGTTCGCGGTCGTCGTCACCGATTACGAAGGCCTGGGCACTGCGCCGTTGCACACCTACGCCAACCGACTGGCGCAGGCCCACGCGCTTCTGGACGCCGCACGGGCGGCCAAGAAGCTCCCCGGAACGTCACTGGCACCCGATGGTCCCGTCGCGCTGTGGGGGTACTCGCAGGGCGGTGCTGCCAGCGCCGCGGCTGTGGAACTGGCCCCGGCCTACGCACCGGAACTTCACCTCGTCGGTGCCTATGCGGGAGCACCGCCCGCCGATCTGAGTCTGATGCTGCCCTACATCGACGGCAGTTCCATGGTGGGGCTGATCGGCTACGTCCTCAACGGAGTGTTCGGGTCCTACCCGGAGGTCGAACCCGCCATCCGCAGCAAGCTCAGTGTTTACGGCGAGGATCTGGTGAACCGGACCCGTGAGCAGTGCGTCGGTGAAACCGGGATGACCTACGCCTTCCACCGGATCAGCGAGTACTTCGACGGTGACCCGGGAGATCTGATGGAGAATTCGGCGCTGAGCGTTCTGCTCGCCAAACAACGCATCGGCAGGCTCACCCCGACCGCGCCGGTGTTCATCGACATCAACCGCTTCGATCCACTGGTGCCCTGGGGTGGCGCCCACCAACTTGCACTGGACTGGTGTGCCCAGGGAGCCGACGTCGAATTCTGGACCAACGAGCAACCGCCGTTCCTCAACAAGATCGCCGTCAACCACGTGCTCACCTATTTCGTCGACGGCGAGCGCTCCATGCAGTGGATCGCCGACCGGTTCAACGGCCTGCCCACCACACCGAACTGCGGTCAGATCTGACGAGTCAAGGTTGCTACGTGCAACTGTCAGCCTCCAGCCACTGGCCGTCCCACCCCAGGCAGGAGTGCATGTTGGGAGTCAGGTTGCCGGGCCCGCGGTCGGGACGGCCGGGTGTCAACAACTCCCCGACGACGTCGGACAGATCGGCGCACGTTGTGACGGTGACCTGGTTGCCGACGTCGGCACACACATCAGCGGTCGCGGAACCGCTGGGCAGAACGGCCTGGACCGCGAGTGTGCCGATGCAGAGGGCGATGGCAGCCGCCCCGCCGCCGATGAGGTTTAAAGACCGTCGGTTCATTTTGGCGAGTCTAGCGACGCGGCAAGATTTTTCCGTATCGGGACGCCTCAGCCGAACTCACCGCATCGGGTCGTCGGCGACCTGAATCTGGCCGGCTTTGGCGGCTGCCTGGAGCTTGGTGTAGTCGTACATGTTCTTGTCGGCATAGGCGTAGGACCACTCCAAGATCGCCGCGCCGACCACCTCGCCACCGCCGACGTAGCCCCGCAGCATCGAACCGTTCGCGCTCTGCGCATGGCCACGGGCCAGCGCGTACGCGCACGCTCCGACGTACTTGCCGAACGCGTCGGCGTCCATGGCCTGGGTCTCGAAGGAGCCCTTCATGTCCTGGAACTGCCGGACGTAGTAGTCGCGCCCGTCGATCCGCAGGCTTCCGAGGAACACATCCGAGATCGCCTGCAGGATCCGCTGGCCGTCGATCACTCGAAGCCCGTGTCCCAGTGCCTTTTCGGCGGAGGCGAGCAGGTCCGGCTGCTGCCAGCGGCCGTATTGCTCGAGCACCGACTGGTTTGCTTCCTTGACCTGCAGGATGAGTGGGGTGCCGTCCGGGCCGGTGAGGATCAGCAGATAGCAGCGGGTGCCCACGCTGCCGACCCCGACCACCCGCTGGGCGATGTCGGTGAGCTTGAAATGGGAGAGCAGGACGGCGACGTCGGCCGGTACGCCCGTGAGGTACTCGCGGAACGCCTGGGTGAGGGCTGCCTCGTCGCTGACGTCGATGTGCTGCAGCAGCGGTGGGTTCTCCTTGAGCGTCAACTGGCCGTCCGGGCCACTGGCCATGATGCGCTCGAAGACCCGCGCCGAGGTCCTGGTGCGGGCCTTCTTGGCGGTGCTGGCGATGACCTGACCGAGGTTTCCGGACACCTCGTTGACGTAGCGCTGCGGTTCCAGCCGGAGGTAATAGCGGTCCATCAGGTTCATGTCGAGCATCGTGTGCAGACCATCGCGGTAGGTGGTGACCACGTTCTGGGCGATCTTCTTGATGGTCTTCTCCGGATACCCGGCTTGGCGTCCGCCGATGATGGCACTGGTGGTCAGCCGTTTGAGATCCCACTCCGCCGGTGCGACCGCGGACTCGTCGAAATCGTTGAGGTCGAAGATCAGCGTCCGTTGCGGCGACCCGTAGATCCCGAAGTTCGACAGGTGGGCGTCACCGCCGCACATGACCTCGACGCCGCTGGACGGACCGCCGGCGAGGTCGGCGGCCATCAGCGCGGCCGCTCCTCGGTAGAACGAGAAGGGGTCCATCAGCATTCGCGCGAAACGCAGCGGAACGAGGTCCTGCTGCCGGGTGCGGTTCTGTTCGATGAGGATCTCCACCGGATCGCGGGTGGTCGGCACCAGTTGCGCCAACGCCCGCCGGGGGACGACCTTGCGTCGGGCCCGGCCCCGGGCGAGGTCCTCGTCGATGTTCTCGAAAGGGATGACGCGCTCGCGTAGCGGCCGGCTCACATCTGTCATTGCCGCAGCGTATCTGTCCGGGCGCTGCCCCAGGCGCGGTTCAGTCGCGCAGTTTTGTTGTCCTGCGCGGTGTCAGGGCGCGCGCAAGACAGTTCGGAGCGCGTGCAGGACGTCAGGGTCTTCGATGGTCGACGGCACCGGCTCGTCATGGCCGTCGGCGATCCCGCGCATGGTCTTGCGCAGGATCTTTCCCGAGCGGGTCTTGGGCAGGGCGGCGACGACGTCGACGGCGTTGAAGCAGGCCACAGCTCCGATGGAGTGACGCACCGCCGCGACGAGTTCGGCGGCCAGCCCTTCCGCCGAGGCGCCCGCTTTGAGGACCACGAAGCCGCGGGGCACCTGGCCCTTGATCTCGTCGGCGACGCCGATCACCGCGCACTCGGCCACTGCCGGGTGGGCGGCCACCACGGCCTCGATGCCACCGGTGGAAAGCCGGTGTCCGGCAACGTTGATCACGTCGTCGATCCGGCCCATCACGAACAGGTAGCCGTCTTCGTCGAGGAAACCGCCGTCACCGGTCAGGTAGTACCCCGGGTGTTCGCACAGATAGGACGCCTCGAATCGGGCGTCGTCGGCCCACAGCGTCGGCAGGGTGCCCGGCGGCAGCGGCAGTCGGATGCAGATCGCGCCTTCTTCGCCGGGTTCGCAGCCGGAGCCGTCGACCTGCAGGATCTGCACGTCGTAACCCGGCATCGGCACGGTGGGTGAGCCGGCCTTGCACGGAAGCTCCTCCAGGCCAACCGGGTTGGCGGCGATCGCCCAGCCCGTCTCGGTCTGCCACCAGTGGTCGATCACCGGGATCCCCAGCTTGTGCACCGCCCAGGCGTAGGTGTCGGGATCCAGTCGCTCGCCGGCCTGGAACAGATAGCGCAGCGAGGAGAGGTCGTAGCGGTCCAGGTGCGAGGCCTCGGGGTCTTCCTTGCGGATGGCCCGCAGGGCGGTCGGGGCCGAGAAGAGGACCTTGACGCCGTACTCGGATACCACCCGCCAGAACGCGCCGGGGTCCGGTGTGCCGATCGGCTTGCCTTCGTAGAGAACGGTTGTCGCACCGGCGAGCAGTGGCCCGTACACGATGTAGGAGTGGCCGACCACCCAGCCGACGTCGGATGCCGCCCAGAACACGTCGCCGGGGCCGACGTCGTAGATGTTGCGCATGCTCCACATCAATGCCACCGCGTGGCCGCCGTTGTCGCGGACGATGCCCTTGGGCTTGCCGGTGGTTCCCGAGGTGTAGAGGACGTAGAGCGGATCGGTCGCGGCCACCGGCACCGGGTCGGCCGGTGTGGCGGCGGCCATCAGGTCGGACCAGTCGTGATCGCGGCCGTACACCAGGTCGCAGCGGTGCCGGTCACGCTGGACTATCACGCACGCGCGAGGGTGGTGCGAAGCGCGTTGCAGCGCATGGTCGAGCATCGGCTTGTACTCGATGACGCGGGTGGGCTCGATCCCGCAGGAGGCCGAGACGACCACCGTCGGCTGGGCGTCGTCGATGCGGGTGGCCAACTCGTGGCTGGCGAAACCGCCGAAGACCACCGAGTGCACTGCGCCGAGTCGGGCGCAGGCCAGCATCGCGATGACGGCCTCGGGGATCATCGGCATGTAGAGCAGCACCCGGTCGCCCTTGCCCACCCCGAGATCGCGGAGTACCCCGGCGAAACGCGCTGTCTCGTCGAGCAATTCCCGATAGGTGTACACCCGCTTGGAGTTGTTGACGGGTGAGTCGTAGATCAGTGCCGGCTGGTCGCCGCGGGTGGCGATATGGCGATCCAGGGCGTTGGCACAGGTGTTCAACTCCCCATCCGGGAACCAGCGGTAGAACGGCGGGTTGTCGTCGTCGAGAATCCGGCTGGGCTCCCGAGTCCAGGTCACCGACTCGGCGGCCTCGGCCCAGAAGGCGGTGGGGTCGTCAAGGCTGGTGTCGAACAGTTCGCGGTACCGAATCATCGGGAGTCTTCCAGCAGGAGAGGGGGGTGGCGAAAGCGGTGCGCTAACTTTATCCAGTAGATGACAGAGGGGTAGATGACAGAGGGCTTTAGAGAGGGCTCCGCTGAGGGCCACGTAACCCGCGAGTGCCCGGTCTGCCACCAGGCCGCACCGGCGGTCTTGTTCTGCGGGGGTTTCTGCACGGGCTGCGGGGCCGAACTCACCGCCAAAGCGGGGACGTGGCGCAGCGTGCTGCGGCCCCGGGTGTTCGCCGCCGCTCCGCGCGAGCGGGTCTGGTGGCCGCTGATCGTCACGACGATGTTTCCTCGTCTCGTCGAGTCGTTGCGGCTACCGTTCCGGCACGCGCTGTTTCTGTTGGTGGCGAATCTGTTGGTGCTGTCGATGCTGCGGTTACTCGCACCGGTGGTGATTCTCACCGCCCTCGGGTTTCCGCTGCTGTTTCTGGTCTACGTGTGGCGTTCCGGAGCCCTCAACCGCATCTCCAACTGGGCGCTGGCGATCTCGTGCGGGCTTGGTATCGCCTCCAGCGTGGCCTGGTGGTTGTGGACCAGCCGACAGGTCGCGGCTGCCTACGGCGTGCCGCTGGCAGTCGGTGCCCAGCTGACCACTTCGTTGGATATCGGATTGGTGATCACGCTGGCCGGTGCGGTACTGATGGTGCTGCCCGCGGTGGCGGTCCGGCTGCTGCGGGTGCCGGTGCCCGAATGCCTGGACGGGTTCGTCATCGGCGCACTCGGCGCGCTGTTGTACTCCGCCGCCGGAACGATCACCTGGTTCGCCCCACAGTTCATCGCGGGACTGATCAACAACTACCGCCCATGGCGACTTTTCGAAGAGGCCTATCTCTACGGATTCGTGGACTCGGTGACCGCCGCCGCCGCCGGCGGACTGGTGGGGTTGGCGCTGTGGTTCCACCCTCGCATGGATGGCGGCGTGTCGGCGCGGCGGTCGCGACTGGCACTTGTGTTGATGGCCGTTCTCGGGGTCGGCCTTTACATGGCGGTCTACGTGGTTGACGCCGCCGCCCTGCAGCGGGAAGTCGAGCTGGCCGCCATCACGATTGTTACGATCGTCTCCCTGGTGACGGTTCGGGTTGGCGTTCAGCTGGCGCTGCTGCACGAACAACCCGACCCCGCAGTCGACCAGTCGGTCATGTGTGGGCAGTGTCGGCGGGTCGTGCCGGACACCC
>CAIOYU010000100.1 GCA_903862565.1 uncultured Actinomycetes bacterium
CGCCACCTCCGGGCCCTCGCGCCATTTGTCCATCGCGGTGATCCACGTCTTCATGCGGCTCATATCCCCGAGCCGATGGCATCCGTCAATCACGCCGCAGTAGATGTCACCGGCCCAATCCACCGGCACCTGGCCGGCCACAACCGGCATCATCGCCTCGTCCAGTTCCGCGAAACCCTCGCTCGTGCGGGCAAAGGGAAGCTTGGCCAGCCCACTGGCGGCCGACGAGAGTGCGTTCAACCCGGGCGAGCCGATCCGACTGACGAACTCCGCCAACTCCTCCGCGCGCCGCGAACCGTCCTCGAACCGGCCCTCACAGATCGACATCTGTGAATCCACGTACAACAGGTACGCCAGCGCCTGGTCATCCGGTGACTGTTCGACCAGCCGGCGCGCACGATTGAGCCAGACCCGGGTGATGGTCCAGTCTCCGCCGTTGAACCACTGCAAAGCGACCTCAGCAGCCTTCATCGCCGCCTTCTGCGGATGTCCCTCGGCGGTCAACCGGTTGAAAGCCTCCTCCGACAGCCGGATCGACTCCCTGCCGTGCCCCAACCGCCACGCGATCATGCCGAACGTGGACAGGTCATCGGTGTCCAACTCCGCGGCTTGGCTCGCGCGGCCGAAGCACTCGTAGGCAGCGCGCCAGTCACCGCGCGAGCACGCGGCCCGCGCGGCAAGGACGTCGTCGTTGTCAGGCATGTGGTGACCTAACCGTAGACGTGAAAGGACGGCGGGGGGCCGCATCGCGAACATGCGATTACTCAGGACCGCAAGACCAGCGCGACCGCGGAGACCAGGCGGGGTCGCTTTGGTATCGCCCGAATCGATCACAACATGACTGACCGCAGGCCTGTTGCTCCGCAAGCTACTTCGCGGCGACACCACGACACACTCCGCCGCCGGGACCAAGGGATGGGAGGGTGTCTCATGAGCAAACGCGCCGAGCAGTTACGCCTGCTGCAGGCCCGCCCCGGGCCGCTGCTCGTCGGCGCGGCCTGGGATATCGGAACGGCCAGGCTGCTCGCGCATCTGGGGTATGAGGCGGTCGAGACGTCTTCCGCTGGGCTGGCGTTCTCCACGGGACGCCCCGATGCAGCCGGGCTGCTGGGGCGCGATGAGGTCCTGGACGGCGCCGCCGCCGTGGCCGCCGCCGTCGATGTGCCGGTGAGCGCAGATCTGGAGAACGGCTTCGGCGATGACCCCGCGTTGGTAGCGGAGACGATCCGCATGGCCGATGCGCGCGGGATCGCAGGCGGCTCGATCGAGGATGCCACCGGGCGGACGGATCACTCGCTTTATCCCCTGGGCCAGGCGGTGGCGCGCATCCGGGCCGCGGCCGAAGCGGCGGGCGGGGGTTTCATGGTCACCGCCCGCTGTGACGGGTTCATGCACGGCCATCGCGATCTGAGCGAGGTTATCCTGCGTCTGCGCGCCTATCAGGATGCCGGCGCCGACGTGTTGGGTGCGCCCGGCTTGCCCGACCGCGCCTCGGTGGAGGCGGTGGTGGGCGCGCTGCACAAACCGGTCATGGTGTACCTCGGCCAGTCGGACTGGAAGCCCGACCTGGCCGAGATGGCGGCCCTGGGCGTCAAACGGGTGACGGTCGGCAGCGGCCTGGCACGCGTCGCCTGGACCGGGTTCATGGCGGCGGCGCGGGAAGCTCAGGAGCAGGGCACCTTCACCCTTGCCGCGCAGGCAGATCCGTACTCCGCGTTCAATGAGCTGTTCCGCGCGTTGCACGCGCGGGCCGGTTCTTCGGCAACCGTCCGCACCGACATGCCCTGGTAGTCGTACTCCGCAGCGGCACCGCGCTGCGCACCTGGTCAAGGAGCAGTTCACCTGGCGCCACTCCTGGCCGCAGGGTGATCTCGTGACTGGGGCAACCGCTCGACGATGCACCGAGTGATACCGGACTTCACCGAACACCGCCTGATACAACGGGTTTCGATCGTGGGCCGACCCGACTAGCCGATCTTGCCGGCCCGGTGGGCGTCTGCATCATTTGCACCACAGGAGCATCTGACAAACGCATCTTTTGCCCGATGTCGCACCCCTGGTCAGGGCCATAACGTCATATTTATGAACACGACCACCGCCACCAAGAAGTTCGCCCTCGCCGCTCTGGCCGCCCCGGTGCTGGCCGCCCTGGCGATCGGCATGGCCGGCGCCGCTCACGCCGACTCGGCGACCGCGGCCGGCGACCAGATCAGCGCACTGCAGGCCGAAGGCACCCACGTCGTGGTCACCAAGGACGCCGCCAACGCCCCCATGGATCAGTGCGCGGTGGTCTCGGTCCGCCTGGACCACCCCCACGAACACCGCGGCGGCCCCCAGCACGACAAGTTCCACACCGCCTACGTCGACCTGTCCTGCCACTAGAAACACCCGTACTCTAGGGTTCCCGTACGTCACCGCACGGCTCCGCCATTCGCCGACGGCCATGCGGATGAGGAGCAGAGATGATTCCGATTCAGATCGACCAGGCCATGGCCCGGGACCTTTCGCCGCAGTTGGACGACGCGCTGCAGATCGTGTGCAACGAGTTCGAGGGACTCGATACGCATCGGGGTTACTACAACGCGTTCGCCCGGGTGCTCAAACCCGATCCGCTCGGGCGCGTCCTGATGTTGGGGACCGACCAGCGGGATTTGTTCGTCCCATTGCTGCGCCGAACCGTGGAGAAGTACGTGCCGGCCGGTGGCCGGATGTTCGATATCGGCGCCGGGGACGGCCAGACCTTCGCCTACATCGCCGACGCCGTGCCGGCCGGGACAACGGTCTCGATCGCGGAGCCCAATCCCGCGTATCTGGCTGCCTATCAGGGCTTTCTGGAGCGCCAGCCCCACCTTCGCAGCGGCATCGCTGTATCTGCCGGACTCGACGAACTCGAGGTGGATGCCATCGGCAACGCCGGCGACTTTCCGGAGCCGGGAAGCATCGACGTGGCACTGGGCCTGCACATGATCTACTTCGCGACCGACGTGGCGCGCAGTCTGCAGGTCATACTGCGGTTCCTGAAGCCTGGTGGCGCGTACTTCAACGTCGTCACCGACGAGGCGACGGCCTACAGCGGAGCGGTGCTGCGATCGTTCATCGAGTCCGGCGGCGACACTGGAAACAACGACCGCTATTTCGCCGCTATGGACGAACGCCGGCGCCTGCTCGCCCCGGAGTCCGAGGGCGGCGGCGGACTTGTTGAGGCAGTCCGGGCGGCGGGCATCGAGGTCGAGGTCGAAGCGGTACGCCAGGCCAGCCGAATGTACGGTCACACCCTCGCCGATCTGCTGGCGTTGGCGAACGTCAGCGTGCTGACGGGCCATGCCGGCACGCAGAAGTTCGAGAGCGCCGCGAAGACCCTCCGCGACCGCCCCGAGGAAGTCGACCTTCGCATCGAGACCGAGGGTCCCCGGATGGGGATGTGGAGCGTGGTCCAACCGCAATGGGTTACTCAGGTGCGGCGGATGCGTTGAACCGGCGACGGGCAAGCGGGGGGACGGCAACGGCGGCGTAGGGTCGCACTCAATGCACCGTCAGGAACCCCATCGACGGTGCTGGGAGGCAGTGTGAAGCACAAGCCGACGACGGTCCGCGACCGGCTCGGCGCCCTGTGGGGGCTGCTGACCATCAGCGACGACGACTACAACGCCTACATGCGTTCCTACGGCGAGTTGTTCGTCGATTCGCCGGAGAACACCCGGGCCGACTACGACAACGGCGTGCCGTTGCGGGGGTATCCGCAGGGCAGCAGCAATGAGTTGACCGAGTTGTACAAGGTCATCCACCTGCTGTGCACGCTCGGTTCGGTCGAGAAGATGTACATGCCGCCGGAGATCGACCCGCGCAAATCGGTGCTGGCGAATCAGATTCTCTTCGAGCGGATCGTCGCCGATGACCTCAACCTGAAGGCCGGGGACAAGGTCCTCGAGTTGGGGTGCGGCTGCGGCGCCATTGCCGAGCACATCGCCGAGTTGACCGGCGCGACTCCCTACGGCATCAACTTGGATCGCTCGCAGATCGAGAAGGCCTGGCGTAACACCAACCTGCCGCGGTCGAACTTTCAGACCGGAGACTTCAACAAGGCTCTCGAGTTCGACGACGAGTCCTTCGACGCCGTCTACGCGATCCAGCCGATGACCTATGTCAGCGACCACGACTTCACCTTCAGCGAGGTGTTGCGCGTCCTGCGCCCGGGCGGGCGCTTCGTCATCAACGACGTCGCCGCCCTCGACGCCTACGACCGTGACGACGAGCACCAGCGGACGCTGATCCAGCACACCCGGGAGCTGACCGTGTTCGGCGGGTTCTGGTACTACCGCTACTGGGAGGACACCTACCGCGACGCCGGCTTCGAGCTGATCTCCTCGGTCGGTCGGCCGGCGGTGGAGCTGATCAAGAAAGAAGTCGCCCTCTTCGACAGGTACGAAGCGGTGTTCACATTCCTCGCCAGGCTGCACCTGATCCCCCGCAAGACCGACAAGCTGATGGGGCGCATGAACGAGAACAGCCGCTCTTACATCCGCGCCGAAGAAGAACGACTGCTCACCCTCAACTGGCATTGCGTGGGTCAGAAGCCTGCTGCCGCAAAGGGATTGCCGTGATGGAGCCCCCGCTGGTCTTCGTCCACGGGTTCGCCTGCGATCGGACTGACTGGCGCGCTCAGGTCGACTCGCTGGGATCCACGACAACCGTCGTCGAGTATGAATTGCCCGGGCATGGATCGACCCCGGGCCCGCCCGCCGAGTGCACTATCGGCGCCTACGGCGCCGGCCTGGCGCGAACGCTGGCTGAGCTCGAGTTATCGCCGGCGATCCTGGTGGGCCACAGCATGGGGTGCCGAGTGGTGTTGGAAGCGAACCGGATTCAGCCCGAGGCCGTAGCAGGGCTGGTGCTCGTGGACGGCAGCCGGATCGCTGCGGGCGATCCGTTGGCTGCCCGGCGGGCGATGGCCGATGAACTGGAGGGGGATGGCTACCAGCGATTCGTGCGGGAGTTCTTCGCATCGATGTTCTTCCCGTCGAGTGATCCCGCTGTCGCAAGGGCGATCTGCGATCGGGCGATGCGTCTTCCCGCGGCGGTGGGCAGGGCCCTGATGACCGATCTGGCCGGCTGGGACGCCGGCGAAGTCGAAGACGCGCTCGACAGGGTCCGGGTCCCACTGCTCGCGATCCAGAGCACGACGATGGATGCCGCGCTCCAGCGTGTGTCACTCACCCCCGGCGTGAGCTCACCGTGGCTCGACGTGATCCGCACCCACGTGCCCGGCGCCGCCGTCGCGATCCTGCCCGGCCCCGGCCACTTCCCGCAGATCGAGTCGGCCGACGAGGTCACCGCGCTGATCGCCGGCTTCGCCCTCGACGGCCGGGGAACGTAGCAGTCCTGGAAGGAAATTGGACCCGAACTGGTCGGCTAGGTGTGCCTGAGCCGCTGCGAGTACGTCATCAACCGAGAGGTAGTCGGTCACGCCTCGGCGAGACGCTGGAGGAGACCGTCATGGTCGTGGACGATTCGGGTCAAGATCTCGTCCCGACGCGCCGTCCGGCGGTCCAGGTAGTCGTCGACGGCCTTGAGGATCACCGCGTGCATGGACATCCCGTCGCGTTCGGCGGAGGGGCGC